>JBDRNI010000166.1:0-14160 GCA_043811335.1 Candidatus Omnitrophota bacterium
AGATCATGCCATATAATGATAAAATTTGGCAGTAGGACAGAGAGAACGGTCGGGCTTGATATCGGCAGTTCCGCGATAAAGGTCGTGGCCATTGATAAGACGTCCGGTAAGAAGACGCTTGCCGCGTACAATATCAAACAAATTCCCGCCGACGTGAAATCCTTCGATCGATCATCATTGATCAGAGAGGCATTAGATGAGGTCGATCTCCATCCGGAAGTGGTGAACCTGTCGCTTTCCGGTCCCGAAGTGATAGTTCGTTTTATAAATCTTCCAAAAATGAGCAAGGAGCAGCTTGAAGGCGCCTTGTCCTTTGAAGCAGAAAAATACATCCCATTTAATGTGAGTGATGTTACCCTTGATTCTATAATTCTCGGGGATGCGCCCGATACCGGTCAGATGAGAGTGCTTCTGGCCGCTGTCAAACGGGAAGCCGTGGGATCTTTAGTGAAAACAGTTGAGGGATTGGACATGGCGGTGGGAGTCGTGGATATTGACCCCTTTGCCATGTTTAACGCCTTCACGGAGAATAATCTCCTGCCGGAGGATGAAGGTAACATCTTTCTGAATATCGGGCATTCGCGAACCGACATGCTTATTGCGATCGGGAAACTACCTTATTTCACCAGAGAAGTGCAGCTTGGCGGTAGGAATATCGCGACGGATGAGGAACGAATCGCCCAGGATTCTGTTCCGGTTATTTCTAACCTGATAAGAGAGATGCAGCTTTCTCTGAGCTATTTTGAAAACAGGTATAACAAGGGGATAAGTGGTATCTATTGTTCCGGAGGCGTGGCTTATAGAGAACGCATGATCGGTTATCTCGGGGAAAAACTGGGAGTTACGGTAAAAAAGTGGGACCCGATGGCGGGATTAGAGATCTCGGAGAGCATTTCAAAAGAAGCCGCAGAAGAAGTAGCGTTACAACTCGTTGTCGGTATTGGTCTGGCTCTCAGATGAAGCGCTCAGAAACCAGGTATTGATTTATGATAGAGCTTAATCTACTCCCCAAAGAACTCCGCAAAAGGAAACGGCAATCGGTCAAGATGCCGAAGTTGCCGGTATTGATGTTGGTGATTGCAGTAGCGGCGGTGATTGGTGTCGTGCAGATCACGCTTCTGGTTACGCTGGCGTGTAAAAAAAGGACTTTGAGGAGAGTGGAAGTTCAGTGGGAAAAGATGCAACCGCAGCGGGAAGAAACGGAAAGAATAGCCCGTGAGATCGCCGCTCTTGAAAAAAAAGTGATTGCCGTGCGCAAGATCGCTAAGCCTCAGTTGAATTGGACAAGATTACTCAGCGGACTGAACCAGGCCACGATCTCCAATATCTGGCTTTCCGAGTTTGAACTGGATTTTCGTGATGCCGCCGGAAAAAAGAGAAAAGGGGTGGCCGAGCCGGTCACATTGAGCCTTACGGGTTACGCTCTGGGCAGCGGAGAAGAGGCCACTTCGCGTGTAGCAAAATTTATTACGAGCCTGAAGAGTGAGAAGGGTTTTTCGGATGCTTTTGAGGATATAGAGCTTGAAAATATGCGGAGCCGTGAAGTTTCCGGCAAGGAAGCCATGATGTTCATAATCAGCTGCCGTGTTAAACCGGTAAAGACAGTTCCTCCCCCGGATGATAAAAAAACGCAAGAACAAAAGAAGAAAACAACAGATCGTCAGAAAGAAAAGAAAAAAGCGAAATGATCGACTTTAAAAAGGTAATACTTGATAAGATCGTAACCGAGAAAGTGAGAAATCTCTGGGATGAGAAGGTAAAGCCTCTTTGGGATAATGAGCAATCGCGGATGTACATAATTTTGGGAGCCATGGGTTTTTTTATCTTACTGTACTTGCTGGTTGTGGTCATCCCTTCCTGTTCCGGGTTTTCCAGATTGTCAGCGAAAGCGAAGGGTATTAAAAGCAATATAGAATTGGTAGAAACCCGTCTGGGGCGGCTGGACAAAATGAAAGATCGGTTGGGAATATTACGAGAGGAACTCGAAGGATACGCCAAGGGACTTCCGGAGCAGAAGGAAATACCTGAGTTTCTTGAGGATTTTTCTATAATTGCCAGGGAGTCCGCTGTTAAAATATCGGGTATAACCCCTTCTGAGCAGGAGGAAGAAAAGAGCGGGGAAACGAAGACGGACTATTATTATGAATTGCCGGTTCTTATCACGGCAAGGGGCGGATATCATCAATTGGGGCGATTTGTGAGCGAACTTGAGGGCGGCAAAAGATTTGTCACGGTAGAAGAACTCCGGATAAGGCAGGACAAAAAGACGCCGAGGGTTCACAATATAGAAATGACCTTAAAGACTTATGTATCAACCGAGACGAAAACAGAATAAAGCCATGGCTCCCCGCGCATTGGCGCTGGCGCTTGCGTTTGCTGCCTTGTTATTCAGCGGCAGCGCGGATGGAAGTGACGAAGGGAAATATGATTCACGCAGCCGTCGGGATCCTTTTGTCCCGCTTGCCGGGGTTGCCGAGACGGGCACGAAAGGTAACATACAGGAAGTGCGCACGATAGATGATGTTATTCTTCAGGGTGTCGTGGGCGGCTCGAAAGGCGCCCGGAGTGTTATAATGAACGGTGAAATATTAAAAGAGGGAGACACCGCAGGAAGGGTGTCCGTGTTATCCGTAGGGCGCGACAGCGTGCGGATCAAGATAGACGAAGAGGAACATGAAGTAAGGCTTTACGAATGAGAACTGCAACACTGAGGACACTGAAGAGAACAGAGAACACCTGCAACACAGAGAACACTGAAAAGAACTGAGAACACTGATCTCAGTGTTCTCAAAAGTTTCAGAGCTTTCAGAGTTGCAAGGTTTCAGTGCGTTCAGTGTTGCAAGAATTCAGAGTTGCAAGGTTTCAGTGCATTCAGTGTTGCAAAGGAGCATAATAATGAGTACAAGAAGATTTGGCAAGGTAATGAAAAGCATTACGGTGCTTATCGTGATAGTTTTTGCGGGAATGAACCCGGTGCCATTGTATGGACAGATGGCGACGCCGGCCGGAACGACCGTAGTGGAAAAGGAATCCGAACAACCTCTCCCGGCTTCCGGTAATGTGACGGTAAATTTCAAGGATGTGGATATCATGACGGTTTTGCACTATTTGTCCGAGGTCAGCGGGGTGGATATCATCCCTTCTCCCGGAGTGGAGGGAATGGTCACCATGCGGCTCAGGAACAAACCATGGGAGACCGCGTTGGATATTGTTACCAGAAATAGCGGATATGTATATCTTCGCGATGATAAGCAGGATATTATCCGGGTCATGCCCAAGACCCAGCTTCAGGGTGAAGAGCCGGTAACGGAAGTTATTCCGATAAACCATATCATGCGAGAAGTGGAACTGACGAAAGGTACTACATCCGGGGAAGATATAACTGTGGCGGAGAAAGAAGAAAGCATCATTCAGCTGATGGCGGCCGTTAACTCGATCATTGACATCGAAAAAGGGGAGAAGGCCACTTTTGTGCAAAGCGCGAACGCGATAGTCGTAACAGCCATTCCCGCCCGGATCATTGAAGTGAAAAACATGATCGCGAGAATAGATAAGAAAACACCGCAGATCCTGCTGGATACCAAGATCATAGAGATCGAGCTGGAGGATGACGAACGGTTCGGTGTAGACTGGACCGCGATCATTTCCGCGTCAATGGCCAAACGGCCCACGACTTTTCCGTTTGAACGCAGCGGAGTTTTTGGGTTTCTTCCCGGCGGCCAGAGAAAGTTCTTTCCGTACATGTCCAATATCGCGGAAACTGCCATTGAACAGAGTTCTGACTTTCCGTATCTTACCCCTGCTCCAACGATAACTTCAACTACTACACTGAACTATGCCGCTCCCTTTACATACGGTTCGCTTGATTTCAGCACCTTCAATGCGACAATGAGTTTTCTGGACGAAAGAACGAATACAGAGACGCTTTCAAGTCCGCGGATCACCACGCTTAATAATCAGAAGGCCATGATAAAGGTAGTGGAGAAAGTAATGCTGCAGAAGACACAGGAGACGACACAGACGGCCGGCATAGTCACCGTTGAGTTTGAGGAGGAAGCGGAAGCGAGGGAAGCCGGAGTGAAACTGACCGTGATCCCGCATGTCAATGAGAACGGCGATATCTCCGTCAACCTTTTTCCGGAAGTGTCCACGAATTCCGGGTTTTCTACACAGGCGGTCGCAGGCGGGACATTATCCACGGTCTCGCTTACCTTTCTCTCAAGAGAGGCCAGCACGACTATACGGGCGAGAGACGGTGAGACGATCTTCATAGGAGGGCTGATAAGCCGAAAGGTAGAGCGAGAAGATAATAAAGTTCCGATTCTCGGGGACATATTCCAACATGTGCCGTTCATGGGTCATTTATTCAGGTATGAATCTGAGGACGCAACAAGAACGGAGATAGTGTTTTTCATTACGGTGCATCTCGTGAAAGAGGCGATGGATTCCGTCACGGCCGGCCAGATGACAGCGGAGTATGATAAATATATAGGAAAATCGCAGAATAACAGCGATGAGATCATCCGGAGGTGGGAGAATTTTGAAGCGCAGAAAGTCCCGTGGGAAGACAAGAATCCTTTCAAGGATAAAAAAGAGGGATACAAGCCGTTAATGGATTTCAGAAAAGAGGGAAAACCCGCAGGAGAAAAGAAGGAAGAGGCGAAAAGCGGTGAGAAATAGAGAACGGCAAACGCCTCGCGGCGATGCTGCGGAGATAAGGTACGACGCAGAGTTCGAAAAAACACGAGACATGGTTTATATCTCCCACCTTGATCTGATGACGCTTTTTCGCAGGGCCGTCCGTAGGACGTCTCTCCCATTCGTGTTGACGAAAGGATATACGCCGCGTGTAAAGATAAGCATACCGCGAGCGTTGAAACTGGGTCGCGAGAGCAGGGAAGAAGAAATGGCTTTTTTTTTAACGGAACAGAAAAATGCGGTTGAGGTTCTGGAACAGATCAACAGACAATTGCCTGAGGGGGTAAAGCTCCTCGGGATCACCGCCATAGACAAAAAGGAAGAAAAAACATGAGAAGAGGAATGCCCAGAGAGAAATCTCCCGAGAAGAAGGGCGGAGAGATACTGATCAATGTCGGTCCTGTTGAGAAACGCATAGCCGTGGTAGAGAACGGCGCTTTAGTTGATTTTTTCATGGAACGGAAAAGTCGCGAGCATTACGCGGGAAGCATCTATAAGGGGCGGGTTAAATCTATCCTTCCCGGCATCGAAGCGGCCTTCGTAGACATAGGTCTGGAGAAGAACGGATTTCTCCATGTGAGCGATGTTCTGGATAAAAGTTCCGCGTTTCGGGCGCTTCTTCCCGGTGAAGATGTTCCTGTCGTTAAAACGGAAAGAAGAAAAAGAGCTCCGGGCATAAAGGAAATCCTGAAAACGGGCGAAGAAATAATGGTGCAGGTCGTTAAGGAAGCTATAGGAACTAAAGGGCCGCGTTTGACCACGTATGTGAGTCTTCCGGGAAGATTTATCGTTTTGACCCCGCATGACGATAATATAGGCATATCGCGCCGAATAACGGACAAGGCCGAACGCAGAAGAATACGAGATATATTTGACAAGTTGAAACTTCCGGATAAGATCGGTTGTATTGTCAGGACCGTTGCGGAAAAACGGACGGAAAAAGAATTACAGAATGAGATCAAATATCTTTTAAACCTGTGGAAGCGCATAAAAATGAGGTCCGACAGACAAGCTGCTCCCATAACCGTGTATGAGGAGTACGGGATAGTGTTACGCATAGTCAGGGATGTCTTTACCGAAGATGTAACACAACTTCTGGTTGATTCGCGGGAAGAATATGCCCGCATCAACAAGTTTCTGAATGCGTTCATGCCGTCGCTCAGAAAAAAAGTCAAGCTGTATGACGGAAAGGAGCCGTTGTTTCAAAAACATAATCTGGACAAAAAAATAGATGAGATATTTGAAAGAAAAGTCACACTCAAGAGCGGTGGCCATCTCGTGATCGAACAGACGGAAGGCGTGGTCGTGATAGACGTGAACACCGGCAGTTTTGTCGGCAGGAAAAATCTGGAAGAGACCGCGTATAAAACGAACATGGAAGCTGCGGAAGAGATCCCGCGCCAGCTTTTATTGAGAGATATAGGCGGCATAATCATAATCGATTTCATTGACATGGACAGCAGGGACCACCGAGACCGGCTTTTTAATCTTCTGCAGCAAAAACTGCACGCGGATAAAGCGAGGATAAACTTGCATCCCATATCTCCGTTTGGCGTAGTTGAAATGACGCGGCAGCGGATGAGAAAAAGCCTGGAAGGGTCATCGCACGTGGAATGCCCGTATTGCGGGGGAAAGGGAATGATCAAGAGCGTGGAAACGATCGCGATAGAGGCCGTTCGCAGAACAGACAGGATAATCGCCGAGAGCACAAGAAAAAGAAAACATGTGCGTGTTACTTTGCATCCGGATGTTCATGCGGCTCTCGTGTCGGATCAGGCAAGGATGCTGAGTGAAATTCAGCGTAAATATCGCTGTAAAATAGAGCTTAAGGAAGACGGGACGCTGCATATAGAAGACGTTATTATCGATGAACGTTAATGGTCTTAATAATGGCAAAAACGAAAAATAACAGAGGATTGACGCTGATAGAGGTTGTTATTTCTGTCGCCATTATCGGAGTGGTGATGGGGGCGTTGATAGCCGTCATGTCCCAGAGTTCCGTGTTCTCAAAACGGATAGACATGGCATATACAGCCTCTTGTTTGGCTCAGTCGGGGATAGATCAGATGAGAAGGTTTGATTTTGATCAGCTCTTGTCGGCGGGCGCCGAGGATGATTTTCGCATAGATATTGATGGAGACGGACTGGACGATTTTTCGCGGACCATGGAAGTCACCGCGAACCATGACAATAATTCACATTTGGCAAAGGTTAAAGTAACGGTGAAAAAAGTGGGGATCACCCTTGGAGGGACAGAGACCCGGGTGGGACGCGGTACTCCGGTTTTCGGCGAAGAGAAGATCGTCATGGAAACTCTGATATCAGATGTTGCATAAAACGGCATAAAGAGGAAGAGGCGGTATGTGGAGAAAAAGGTTAGATCAGCGCGGGTTCACGTTGACAGAAATAATGTTCGTTGTTATGGTCTCGGTAGTTATTATCGGGAGTGTAACGTCCGCGTGGGTTTTTATATATAAGACCTGGGTTGAAAAGAGTGACGAGACACAGTTGAGGGTGGATCTCATGAAAGCGCTGGAGATCATCAAGCGGGATATACGCAGATCCAGTCTCAGGTACATGTCGTTTTATCCCGAAGGAGAAACAACCTATTCCGCGATAAGCATGCCTCTGGCGGATACCGATGCCGGGGGTTTTTTGAAACTCAACGCCGACGAAGAGATAGAATGGGACAAGACGGTTATTTATCACGTGTTAAGCGGAGAGAACGGCACGGCTACTCTGAGGCGGACGGTTTATGACCCGCGGGACAATGACTTGACCGACGCCGAGAGGTATAAGCAATTGGAAAATACCGTTGCCAGGGGGGAGGGGACCCGCGGTTCAACGACGGATAAGAATTTTTTGCGGAATCTGGAAACTTTCACGGTAGATCCCCTGGCGCTTTTGTTCGATTTTTATGACGAGTCCGAGACTCCCGTGAAAGTTGACAGGATAACGTTTGGAGAAGCGAGATTGTCCGCAGGAGATCACACTATACGTTTTGAAATAGACGGAAAAAATCCCGCGTCTTCTGGATACGGAATAGGCATAGATAACATTATCATCACTCCCTGCGGGAGCTGGAGAGAGGCCGAGTATTATAATTCCTCTTTCGCGTCGGCAGGATCTCTCACGGTGGCAGGCGGAACGGCCAAACGAGTGTATGATCCCGTTTGGGAGAACAATAATTATCTGGAATTCCAGGCCGGAGGTATAGGGGCTTATGCGGAATTCAAGGACTATTATGATCTATGGAGAGAATCCTCTTTTAATTCGGCTACTTTGGATAATACTACGAAAGCCGGAGAAGAAGTGCACGTGGAGCTGGATGTCCCTCAGGATGGCGTAGAGGCCAGAGAAATAGCCTGGTCGGCCGGTGCAGAAACCGGTGACGCGGAACCGGACGGAAGGGACGGAACCCTGCCGACATGTCCCATCGTTATCCGCACGATCGTAGAGAATGGATTCATAATTGATGATGCCGAGCTTATCAGAGTAAAGTTCCGATCCTCCTCGGAAAACCCCTTAAAGATATCCGCTGCCTACATAATGAGGAGAAAAAGAAGGGAAGATACGGATGGCTTGACGAACCAAAGTCCCAGCGGTAAAGATATTTCAGAGTATCACTGGCATCAGCAGCTGTTTTTTAAAGATTCATATGACATGAAAACCCCCACCGGTGCTGAGGATCTGCTGGAGGAGGTTTACATACCGGCGAATTCGGAAGTATGGAGTGAATGGACCGCTTTTCCGCTTGTTCAAAAAGACCGCTCCAACAGGGATGTTGATTACATGATCTCGGTTTATATTCCGGAACTTAAGGATGTTGAATTTCCGTCGGAGTTTCAGAAATTCAGAGATAGTCAGCCGGACAGCAGGTATTGGCAAGGTGAGAGGGACCTCTCTTTTTACGTGAAAGACGACGATATAGACAGTGATGCGCATGGAATTGAGATCGCCGGAACGCCTTCGTGGTCAACGAAGCTGGGGATCAAGAGAAAAGGCAGGGATTATTGGGGTGATGACCGTATTTTTATTGTTGAGGAGATCGATACCTGGAAAAAAACAGGAACGGTGGAATCACAGATCTTTGATACCGCTCGGGCAAGCCCCGCATATGACAAAATAAAATGGTCACAGGACCGTCCCACGGGAACGCAGATACGGCTTAAAGCGCGTTCTTCGGCAGATGCAGATATGGACGGAACAAGGGATTGGGAGCACATAAGCGGGAGAACGTCCAATCCTCATTCCTTATCCATAGGCAATCAAAGGTATGTGCAATTCTTAGCGGAATTGTCGGCCGGTCTTTTGTGGGAATCGTCCGGCGCGCAGCTCAATTATGACAGATATGTTCAAACACAACTACAAGGTGATCCATATATTTTTCCGCGGGACGCTTCAGGAGTATTGTATGCTACGGGTGTCAGATATCCGTGGCTGGACGATGTCCAGATAAACTGGCCGGGCGAGCGACGGACGAGCTGTGTCGTTTCGGGATATGTGGCGAGGAAAAACGATTATGGCCGGGCAAAGGTGCTGATTGACGGAGAAGAAGTGACGAAGATCCTTTCAGTCACGGCAAAAGTGTCAACCGAGATCAGGGGTAAAACCCTGGAAATAGGCAATACCATTGAAGTAGAGCCGAAAAATACCGGAAAATAGGAGCCGGATGAAAAAAAGAGCCACACAAGAACAGGGAATAGTGTTGATAGTCGTGATGCTTTTCGTGGCAATAATGGCTTTCAGCACGGTTTCTCTGTCTACTATGGTCCAGACAGATGTGAAATTTATCCAGGCTGTCACGGAAAGAGAACAGGCGCGTTACATGGCCGAGGCGGGAATAAATCATGCCCTTGCTAAACTGCAGGAGAACGGGTTTGTTTCACGGACGAATTTTACGGACCGTCTTGATAATGGTTCCTACAGCGTGGAATTTCTTGAAAGCTCCGGTAAGCATCTTGTGGTTTCCACAGGAACCGTTTCCGGGGCTTCTGCGACAGTATCGGCGGAGTTAGAGGATTTAACCCCATCGTCTCTGGATTATATCGCGTGTACCGGAAATAACATCATGATACAGGCCTATGCCGGTGTGGAAGAGCTTTCCATAACCGGAGACATTCACGCTAATGACGATGTTCTTTTGGCAGCGGAGAGATTCAGCAAATTATCCATTGATGGAGACGTTTCCGCTTCGGATATTGTCCGGGAAGGAACGAGGCACGATCATCCCGATGACATGGACTGGAACGTCGAGATCAACGGTGTTTCCAGAGACGGCGCAAGAGTATATGAGGATACTAAAAGAGCCTCTTTCCCGGAGTTTGATTATACGAGCTATAAAGATGCGGCCGATGATTCGGATGATTATTACGAGTCATCCCAGATATTTTCTTCCAAGACCATGACACCGGGAAACGGAATAGTGTATGTTGACGGGGATGTGACCATAGAAGGATCCTGCACGATCAACGGAGGAATAATTGCCGATAATATTTACATCAACGGTACGCTTAATCAGTTCAGACGCGGTGACAGAAATGTCGTGATCGCCAAAGACGGAGATATAGATATCGGAGGAGAATTGTACGTGCGGGAAGCCTGTGTTTACGCCGCCCGGGACATCAAAACACGTGCAACCGTATGGTGGGTGACCCCCGTTGTCAGGGTTAACGGCATAATGCTGGCAAAAAGAGACATAAACATGTGGAACGTCAAGACGGATCTCGCATACACTTATACGTATATTTATCCGCTTTTCATGACCGATGAGACAAGCGGGGTCAAGGTGATCAGCTGGAACCGATAAGATGAAAATACATTCTCCCAAAAAACGTTCAGGATATAGACCGGCCTTTACCCTCGTGGAAGTGGTGTTGGCAAGCGGGATAATGGCTATGGTTCTCGTGGCTCTGATCGTAGCGGTAGTCCGGTGCGTGACATTCACGGGACAGGCCGATAAGGTATACACGGCTTCCATTTTGGCCCAACGGCAGATAGACGTTCTCGGAAAGTTCCCCTTCAGTGATCTGACCGTTATAGCCCCGGAAACGAAGACGTCCGTTGATACAGACGGAGACGGGATAACGGATTATTACCGGACCACCGAAATTTTTGAGGACTATTCCGGCTATGCCGACCTTTTGAGGATAAAAGTCAGCGTGGACAGAATTGAGGAGGGTGTTGAATCGGGACATCCGGTAACAATGGAAGCGGTGTTCTTTAATGCCAGTGAGTAAGTAAGTGATACGCAAGGAGATAACATGAACGGCGGCATATTCGGACGAAAAGGCATCACTATCATGGAATTGCTGATCGCGGTGAGTGTTGCGCTGTTTGTTCTGGGAACCACCCTTTCGGTCTGGACGTTTTTTCATAAAGTGTGGACAGCCGAAAGGTACCGCAGCGCCCTGCGTGTAGATATGATGAAAGGCCTTGAAACGATAAGAAGGGATATCCGTCTGTCAAGCGGCACGTATATGCTGTTTTACCCCACCGGCGGCGCGGTTTTTACGGCCATAAGCATGCCTTTGGCCGACGCGGACGATGACGGTCTTTATGCGCTTGACGGCGAAAATAAAATTGCCTGGGACAAAACCGTTATATATCATGTGGTAGTAGAAGCAGGAGGCGGGAAAAAACTCCGGCGGACGGTTATTAATTCATGGAACAGCGCATGGGGGCGGCAGGAGAGATACGGCCAATTGGCGAACGTGGCATCCGGCGCGTTAGCAGGTGATTCCTATAAGGATCTCATAAGGACCGATCTTGAAAGCTTTGAGATCTCGTCGTCTTCTCCTATAACTGATTTTTATGACGAATCCGCCGATGCTGTATGCAAAAAAAATGTTACCTTTGGTCATGTTCAGCTCGGCCCCGGTTCTCATGATATACGTTTTACGGTAGCGGGGAAAAACACATCTTCATCCGGATATGCCTTCGGGATAGATAATATTAAGATCACGCCTTCCGGAAGCGTGCGGGAAGCTGAATACTATATTTCCACGTTTGTTTTGCCGGGGATGTTCAGCTCTAACGGCTTCACGGCTTCGCGCGTATATGGCGACAAATGGGAAAACGGAAATTATCTCGAATATGCCGCCATGGGAAGCGGGGATTGGATAGAGATCACGGACGGTTATGATCTGTGGCGAAACTCTTCTTTTGAGGTGGCCTCGAGAGATAACGTCTCTCTTGAAGGAGAGGAGGAAAGAGTCGCGCTTGATCTTCCTAATGCCTTTGATCTGCCGGGCTATGCTGCCGACCCCGAAGAGGTGGCATGGCACGCGCAGCAGCAGGCCGGCGCGAATGAAGTGGACGGATATGCTGATCCGTCCAATCCGTTAAGCAAAGCCGACGATCCCGTTGTTATCCGGACTCTGATAAAAAATCAGTATCTGGTCCTGGATCGAGAAAAGGATCTCGTCCGGATTAGATTCATGACATCTTCTTCTGTCGGCAGCAGTCTCCGCATAGAGAAGGCCTATATTACAAGGAAAAACAATGCTGTTGGGGCGGAGAATTATGACGGTCTTGAAAACGATGATCCTATACCCGGGGAAGATGCAAAAGAATATCATATGCATCAGCAGTTGTTTTTTAGAGATACCATCGCTGATTTTGACGGCGATGGAGTTACTGATGATATAGTTTCCGGAATAACAATACTGCCAAGCTTGCCACAGGGAGGGGAAGCGTGGAGCGAGTGGACGGCCTTTCCGTTTATCGCAACGGATTCCGGCGGAAACGCAGTTGATTATCTTGTAACTTATCTTGTCACCGTCCCCGAAGAAGGAGGCTGTAAATACTGGCCCGGAAGTTCGGTTAATACTTATTATCTTACAGGCGCGGGATACGACCTGGCAGATCTTGAGAAGGCCGTCGGGACGCCCGCGTGGCAGGGAATTTACACGCCGGAAGGTTCGAGTAACGAGATCTTTGCCGTTGCGGAGATTGACAGCTGGCGGAAGGTCGGAACCGTGGAATCTCAGATCTTCAACACGGCCCTGGATAATCCGGCGTATAACGCGCTTAGATGGTCGGAATCCAGTCCGGTCGGCACCGCGGCATCCGTGAAAGCCCGGGCCTCAGACGACGAAAATATGAGCGGAGCGGCAGAATGGGCAACACTTTCTTCCGGTTCGCCCCCGAGTGCCGCCGGTCGCTACGTTCAATCCATGGCGGAACTTTCAACCGTGCCGTATTGGGAGATATCGGGCGGAGGAGGCAAAAAAAATTATGAGGACTATGTGGATGAACAGGTGTCTTTAGCACCTTATGAGTTTCCCGTATATGGCGGCGAGTTCCTCGTGTCGGGAGTATCTTCGGTATGGGTTGATGACATTGAAGTTGACTGGCCGGGCAAAGATCGCGTGTGCACGATCAGTGGAGATATCGCGAAAAGGAATGACTATGGTCAGGTAACCGTGACGGTTGACGGAAGAGAGCTGATTAAGACGCTTATCGTGGACATGAAAGCGTCCGTGGATTTTTTCGGCAGGATCTTACAGGAAGAAAACAGGCTGGAAATAGAACCGAGGAACACGAGTAAGTGATTAGTGATCTGTGAACAGTGATCAGTGATCTGTAGAGGGGAAATTGGATGATAAAAAGCAGAACACAGAATAAGGGCAGCATCCTGATATTGGTCATGGTTTTTGTGCTGTTGATGTCAGCGACTGTACTTGCATTTACTTCTGTCCTAAGGGGCGATATAGAATTGGTGAAACGCGCCACACGGAATGAACAGGCAAAGAATATAGCCGAATCCGGGATAAATCATGCCCGCGCAAAGCTGGAAGAGGAAGGGTTTGACGCTCAGGCGGATTTCACGACAACTATGGACACGGGAAGTTATGCCGTCACGTTTTCACAGATCGGAACCCGGTATCTCGTTACGTCAGTCGGTACGTCCGGAGGGGTTTCAAGAATCGTGGCGGTCGAGATTCGGAAGAATGCGGCATCGGCCCTGGATTATTTGATTGGGGTCGGAAATACCATCCGGCTGCGTTGTTTCCCTTTCGCGGCCATAAGCTTAAATGGCGATATTCGTGCGAATGACAAGGTTTATCTTTCCGGAGGGCCTATTCTCGGGAGAATGGATATAACGGGAGAAGTGTCGGCGACGGGAGAAGTGAGGGAAGGCACCATTCATTATCTCCAGGATAATTTTGATGAAAATGTCTATATTAACGGCCAGAGTAATGACAGTGCTACCGTGGAAGAAGGCGCTCCACGGATAGATTTTCCCGTATTTGATTATGAATCACATAAGGCGGCGGCCACCGCTTCCGGAGATTATTATTCCGGCAATAAAACGTTCACTGATACGACGCTTTCGCCGGCTAACGGCATTGTTTATGTGGAAGGCATTGCGACTTTCAAGGGTGTATGCACGGTGAGCGGGGGTATTGTGGCAGATAAGATCCGTATAAACGGAACTTTGATCCAGAAAAAATATGG
>JBDRNI010000167.1:0-4935 GCA_043811335.1 Candidatus Omnitrophota bacterium
GACATATACGCTGTCGCGGCCGCGATCAAGGACAAGGAGATAGAAATATTCATGCCCGAATCGCAGTTCCCGAAAAACATGACACGCCCATTCCGGAACACGCTCACCGATATAGTCGGTGATCGGCTCGGAACATACCAGGATCTGGACGATCTCAATAAAATGGTGAAAAATCCCGCAAAATCCATCATCATGACGGTTGATCTAAAGGCCGAGCAGATAGACGCGCTCAAGAACACCAGCATGGACCTTGATCTGATGCGTTTCATGAATTTCAGCCCGGTAAACATTGGAGAAATGACACAGACGGAACACGAAAACTATATTGCCGAAACATTAAGCATGCTTCTTGTCGCAAGGGCAATAACGCCCGAAGAAGCGCAGGATCCGGGCGCGGTAATGTATCAGATGTTAGCGCACTTTTTGGAAAGTCACATGAAAGACGCAAAAGAAGTAGGCACCTACATACGCACCATGGTTAGCGGCTCGATCAACGCCATAGAGAAATTGAAATATCTCTTAAAAACGGTTCTGCAAGCCGTCCCCATAACCTTCTACAAGATCATGAAACCGGCAGTAGAAATACTCTGGTCGGCATAAGCGGTTTGGTGGGGCAGAAACAGAGTAGGGCACCTTTAAAGGTGCCCTACGGCTTTGACCTTTATCCTTTAACCCTCTGTAATGATTGACAATCCTACGTTGCGTGATATAGAATGAACGAGTTATGTTGAGAAAAATTTCACTTTTTTTATGCGTTTTTCTTGCCGGGCTTGTCCTCAGCAGCAGCTTTTCATACGCGTTCTGGGTATGGACTCCGAAGGGCACGGGCGCGGTTAATCCCAAGTTTGCGACGAAAGATTCCCCGCGTGAACAGTTTGACTGGGCCATGAGTTTCTTTGAACAGGGGGAATTCAAGCAGGCCGCCGAAGAGTTTGCCCGCCTCACCAAACAATATCCTGATTCTGTATTAGCCCCCGAAGCTCAGTATTACGCCGGTCGATCCTATGAGGAGCTTGGTAAATACTATTTTGCGTTTCAGAATTACCAGAAAACCGCTGAAATTTATCCTTATACCAAACGGATGAAGGAGATAATAGAGCGCGAATATAATATCGCGAATATTTTTCAGTCCAAGGAAACATCCAAGTTGATGAACGTGGAGCTGTCAGAGGCGCTTACGAGGGCCGTGGAGGTATACGAGAAAGTAGTTGAGAACAGTCCCTTCGGGGAATATGCGGATAAGGCCTTATACAGAACGGCGGAATGTTACAGGCGTCTGCAGAACTATGATAAGGCGCTTGAATCGTATGAAAGGATCGTCAATGATTATCCCGAAAGCGATTTCGGGGCTGAAGCGAAATACCAGCTTGCTTATACGCGTTATGAGGCCTCGCTTGATCCCGAGTATGATCAGGAAAAGACCGAGAAAGCCCTGGAGGAGTTCAAGTATATTTCCAGAACAACCCCGATTCCCGGGATAGCAAAAGAAGCAGGGAAGATGCTCGTAGAGCTTGAAGACCGAAAAGCAGAGAGCATGTTAAAGATCGCGGAATTTTATGAACGCCAAAATAGATATGAGAGCGCGCTTGTTTATTACAGAGATGTTGCGGAAAGAATGCCCGCAACAAGCGCCGCTAAACAGGCGGAAGAAAGAATAAAGATCCTGAAAGGAAAGGTCGGTTCCTGATGCGTTTGGTCATTTCCATGTTCTTGACGCTTTTCATGGTAAGTGCTGTCGGCTGCGGGTATACGACCGATTCGCTTCTTCCTCCGGAACTCAGTTCTATACATATTGACAACTTTGAAAACAAGATAAATGTCAGCGGAGTGGTCTCGAATAAAAGGCAGGTCTACTCGTACTGGCCCGGCCTTGAAGTTGATATTACCAGGGCGGTAATCGATAAATTTATTTTTGACAGGCGGCTGGAGGTTGACAGCTCGGAGAAGGCCACCATGCAGCTGAAGGGCACGCTGGTGGATTTTCGCCTGTACCCGTTAAGTTATAACCAGGAAGACAATATTGAGGAGTTTAGGGTGGAGGTTTATGTTGATCTTGAACTTCACAATAACCTTACGGGCGAGCTCATGTGGAAAGAATCGAGGTTCATGGGGCAGTATGATTTCAGGGTAACAGGGCCCAATGCGAAGACAGAAACAGCCGCTGTAAATGGGGCTGTCGTGGATCTCTCGGAAAGAATTGAAGAACGTGTCATTGAGGCATGGTGATGTTACCACGGACATTCCGCTATGAGTAAGAACTATCTGGTGCTCGGAGATGACGAGTATATAAAAAGATCCGAGATCGATAAAATTAAAAAAAAGTTTCTCTCTTCCGGCACAGAAAACGTTAACTATTCAGTTCACGGTTCCGATGATATAGAAGAAGCAATGATTTCCCTCGGGACGGTTCCCTTTCTGTCGGAACAAAGGGTTGTCTTTATAAGGGATATTGGCAGCCTGCCCGATAGATCCATGCAGAGCATTTTCTCTTATCTGGAAAATCCCTCCGGCTCAAACGTCCTCGTGATGTCGTCCGGCAGTTCCTTTAAAAAAACACAGCATTATCGCCGACTATCCGATATCGTGAATCTGGTAGCGGCGGATAAGCCTGATATCCCGACCATAAGAAAGTGGATAGAGGGCTTTTTTAGAAAAAAAGGAGTAGAAATATCGGCTGAGGCCGTGAAACTTATCACGGAGCTGAAAGGGACGGATACCCCTGCCGTGAAAGCCGAGCTGGAAAAACTTCTTTCTTTTTCGGACGGCCGGAAGATTGAAGCGAGCCATGTGGAAGAGCTTGTAGGCCGCAGCGTGAGAGAGGCCGTATTTAAACTGGTTGATGCCATAAACGCGCGTGACGCCGGATGGGTTTTCCGTATTTTAGACGATCTTTACGACCAGAGAAAAAAGACGTACGAGATCATAGGATATCTGGGGTGGTATATAAGGATCATGCAGAAGATAAAACTGTTATCCTCCGCCGGGGCGGCTCCGATAAAAATAGCCGGAGAACTCGGCTATTCCCCCGGCTATGCAAATAGACTTATCGGGCAGTCAGGGAAATATCCTGCCGGCAGGATAAACCAATGGGTATCCCTTCTTGTTGCGGCAGACCGCGACATAAAAACCGGCCGCCCGGAGACATTGGTGATGGAGATGCTGCTCGTAAAACTTCTCACGCCTTCATTCGCCGCTTTACCTGCGGAGAACGTTCCTATATAATATAGCGTATGCGACTTGATAGAAACAGGTCTATAGGGGTTTTTGATTCGGGCGTGGGCGGGCTGACGGTTGTTAAAAAGATCCGCCATATTCTTCCTTTAGAGGATATTGTCTATTTTGGTGATACCGCAAGGGTTCCTTACGGCAATAAATCCCGACGCACCGTTACGCGCTTCGTGCGTGAGATCATGGCCTTCATGGCAAAAAGCAGGGTCAAGATGGTTGTTGCGGCGTGTAATACCGCCTCAAGTCTTAGCCTTTCATCTTTGAAAAACGCCTGTTCTGTGCCCGTTGTCGGCGTTATAACTTCCGGAATTAAAGAAGCCGTGCGGGTTTCCAGGAACGGAAAAATAGGCCTTATAGGCACGAGCTCTACCGTATCCAGCGGGGCTTATGAAAAAGCTTTAGCGAAAACCGGTGCGGCATGCCGCCTTTTTTCAAAGGCCTGTCCCTTGTTTGTGCCTCTTGTTGAGAACAGGATCATTAACGACGAGGTGACCCGCAAAATGGCCGAAAGATATCTTAGACCGCTTAAAACAAAGCAGGTTGACACATTGATCCTCGGATGCACGCATTATCCCGTTCTCAAAGGGGTTATAAGGAAAGTAATGGGGAATACCAGGCTTATTGATTCGTCTTCCGCCGTGGCAGGGCAGGTCAGAGAAACGCTTTTAGAACGGGGCCTTGCGGCGCGCGGCCGGAAACGGCGCGGCCGGATAAAATACTATGTTTCGGATGATACCGAGGCGTTTTGTGCCGCTGCCGGTATTTTCATGAAAGAAAAGATCGAAGCGCGAAAGGTGGTTTTATGACCGCTCGCCGGGTCAAGGCAAAACATATAGAGAACATCGTGCGGGATCTGTGTATTCAAGCGAACACCGTGTTGCGTCCGGATGTGCTGAAGGCTTTGGTAGAGGTTCATCGCAAAGCGCAAAAAGCCTCGCTTGAGGAAAAGATGCTCGGCGTTCTTCTGGACAATGCCGCTCTTGCCCGGGACAAGGGAGTTCCGCTTTGCCAGGATACCGGCATGCTGATAGTTTTTGTTGAGATCGGCGAAGAGGTGCTTGTCTGTGACGGCAGTCTGAAAGATGCGATCAATAAAGGGGTGGAGGCGGCTTACCGTGAGGGATGTTTTCGCAAATCCGTCGTCGGTGATCCGTTGACAAGAAAAAACACCGGCACCAATACTCCGGCCGTGATACACGCGGATATTGTTTCGGGAGATAAAATAACCGTTTCAGTGATGCCGAAAGGATTCGGCAGTGAGAACAAGAGCCGATTGAACATGCTGCTTCCCACGTGCGGTCCGGACGAGATAACAGATTTCTGCGTAAAGGCCGTAAAAGCAGCTGGCCCGGACGCGTGTCCGCCGTATATCCTGGGGATAGGTCTGGGCGGGACGATGGATTCGTGCGCGCTTCTGGCAAAGAAGGCGCTGTTGCGTCCTATTGACAGGCCGAATCCCGCGCCGCATATAGCGGAACTGGAAGAACGGATAAAGAAAGAAGCGAATGCGCTTGAAGTCGGTGTCATGGGGCTGGGAGGCGCGGCGACTGTTATCGGGGTAAATATAGACGAGGCTCCTACGCATATAGCGGGACTCCCGGTTGTGATAAACATATCGTGCCATGCGTTGCGGTCAGCTTGTGCGGTGATATGATAGAGGGACGTATGATAGAGGGACGGAGGTAATTCGTGATGGCCGGTCGGCAT
>JBDRNI010000168.1:0-9202 GCA_043811335.1 Candidatus Omnitrophota bacterium
GTTTTAGGTGCTTACTTTTAGAAACACTAACAAGCACGCAAAATTCGTCTAAATACTACCCCATTTTCTGGCTTTCTTGTATATAACGAGGTGACAGAGGTGTCATCCCCGCGTCCAACAGAGTGTCATCCCCGCGTCCAACAGAGTGTCATCCCCGCGTCCAACAGAGTGTCATCCCCGCGACCAACAGAGTGTCATCCCCGCGCACGCGGGGATCCAGAATAAAATATCCAGATGGATTCCCGTTTCCACGGGAATGACAGAAGGACTGGGATGAGCCAGGGAACAGAGGGTCAGGGGATATGGGTCAGGGGACATGCCCCCCGCTTTCGCGGGGGCAGGCTTTTGGGGACACCTCTCAGCACGAAATTCTGCCATTTTTAAGGTATTTTTCTGAAGCGGGCATTTCCAAACCTGCCCCTACGAATTTTGTTTTCATTTTGTGGGCGTTGACCCTGCTCCTACTCTCAAACACGGATGGTGCGGAGAATTGGCTGTGGGTCTTCTCTCGAGAGTTACGACACGGATTCCGCATCCGCCTTTTGACCTTTAACCTTGGACCCTTCCTCGCCATTTTCCGAAGATTTTCTACTACGATTTGCGGCGGGTGTGAGTATATACTCAACTCTTCCTTTTGGGTATATACCCTTGAACGGTTTACGCGGGCGGGGTTCTGCGGCGCAATCTCTTTGCGAGTTCCATTGATCTTTTGTTCACAAAATCGCCGCCTTCAATACGAATTATTTTCGCGTTTACGATGGCGTCCGCCACCTTTCTGCGAGCTTCCCGAACTATACGGCTGAACGATTGTTGCGAAATACCCATCATCTGGGCGGCGGTTTTTTGACTCATCCTCAGGTAATCATGCAGTCGTATTGCCTCATATTCCTCAATGGCAACTACCACCTCTTCCGGACGGCCGGGACGGCCCCCGGGACTAAAAAGGTCTATACGCGGCTGTTCATGAATGATCTTTTTTTTTCTGGGTCTCCCTTTCTGGGCCATGAATGCGCTCCTATCGTAATCGTGCCTTAAATTCTTTCCAGGGAAATCCGGTACCGGGACATTCGGTCCGCGCTCCCTGCACGGCGCCATGTCCAAGGACGCGTTTCGCGGGAATTTTGTAATACCCCCTAAGCCTGTTTACCAGATACACCAGAGAATCCATCTGTCGGGGAGAAACTTCGTCCCTGGAGAAATTGCCGACCAGACAGATCCCGATCGCCTTTTCATTCATTTCTCCGGCCTTGCAATGTGCCCCGCGGGTCTGGTTTGTCCAGCGCGGGGAGGTCTCAATTTGGCCGTCGTCTTTACCGCACGTGCCGTTATCAATAATAAACTGGTATCCTATGCCTTCCCATCCCTTCTTCAGGTGCGCCTTATTGAACTCCGTAGAATTCCCGCGATCGGTCGCGCTATGATGAATAATGATGTATTTCCATTTTTTTGAAGGATACAGTGTCACCACATGTTCCCGAGGCGCGGCAGAAGGTATATACAGCCGCCTGCCTATCTCCAGATCCCTTACATTTCTGATATCATTCGCGTTTTTTATGGATTCAACATCCACTTTATACATCCGGGCGATCCGCCACAGGGTCTCCCCCGGAGCCAGAGAGTGGTAAACATCACCGCGTAAATGCTGAGGAACAAAAGTGGATACCGAGTGTTCAGGCGGAGGTCCGGGTATATGGGTTATCGTGCAGGATGAAAGCACTGCCGTTGCCGCGAGGGCCGCTAAACACCGCACGAACAGCATCGTTAAGCCGGCCCCGTCCCGGTTTTTTCGTCTTCTTAGTTTGAAAATCATAAGGTTACTCATAATTATAAGAACCATTGCCGAAAAAACAAGTTATATTACAGTGAACAGTGATCTGTGATCTGTGATCTGTGATCTGTTCACTTTCTCTTTTCTATCCATGCGACCAAAAAAATACCTGTCTCATAGAGCAACACCATCGGCAGAGCGAAAAGAAGCATATTCACTATATCCTGCGTGGGAGTAATGACGGCGGCCAGGATCATGATGGCGAGAACAGCATAATGCCGTTTTTTTCTTAAAAAGCGCACTTTCAGCATCCCCATGTCGGCAAGAAGGCCCATGACTATCGGTATCTCAAAAACCAGTCCTCCGGCCAGAACCAGCGCCGCAAAAAAGGATATGTAGTTCCCGAACGTGATCATCGCGATCGCTTTACCGGTGCCGAAACCTATAAGGAACTTAAGCGCCGCGGGCAGGGCCAGAAGGTATGAAAACATCACGCCCGCAAGGAAAAGACCCAGCGCAAACGTCAGCCACAAACCGGCCCGTATCCTCATGCGCCTATCCAGCGCGGGCGCCAAAAATGCCCATGCGTGATAGAGCAGCACCGGAAAACATGCGATAAGACCAAAAATAAAAGCCACCTTGACGGTGGCGGAGAACATCTCGGTAGGGCTTATAAAAACAAGTTCGTCAACAAGCCCGCGAATGGGCCTCTTGACCACGGTCATGACGGCATTGCCCCGCAGAAACCCGATCACGGACGCCGACACGAGAAACGCGAGGCACCACAATATTCGTCTGCGTAATTCCTCAAGATGACCGACGATGTCCAGCGTTTCCGTTGTTTCGTCAACCGATCTTTTTGTCATCTTTTTTTTCCAGAAACTCCTGCGTGCCCCTCTTAAATTCGCTCAAAGATTTCCCGAGCGCCCTTCCTATCTCCGGCAGTTTGGCGGCCCCGAAGATGAGAAGAGCAATAACAAGTATCAGCAGTATTTCCGGCAATCCCAATCCGAACATGCTCAAACCTCCCGGTTATATTGTAGTGATCTGTGATCAGTGAACTGTGATCTGTAAGTTCAACGACTCTCTATTTTCTGCTGATCACTACTCACTGATCACTGTTCACTATAATCCCGTTTAACTGCCTTTAACAATACGCGCCAGATCCTCGTAATACACGCTGAACATTTTATAGGATCGCACGCATCCTATTGAAATCCAAACAGTAATGCCTATAGCAACAAGTGAAACCAGAACTTTTATGCGCAGCTTTGTTGAGGGACGCATCCACAAAGGAATAAGACCGAATGCGCCGAAACTAAGAATAGCACCGGTTATCACCCATGGGTTAAAATACCATGGCATGTTCTTCCGCGTTAATCGATTTATCTCAAGCTGCTGGTTTTTCTTTTCCGCCATCGTACTGTCTCGGAATGTTCCTGATACACAGGGCTTGTCGGGGGGGTATATGGTATTCCGTCTTCTACCGATCGAAAAACGTCTTCAGTCTCGGCTTCTTCCTCATCTTCGTCATATGACGATGCCTTTTCGTCACAGAGATCCTTTTCACTAAGAATATTGACCGGATCCTGTATTACCACCGTTTCATCTACGATGTCGTCAATGCCCACTACATCCATTATAGTAGCCAATATTGCCCCGTGATCCTGCGCGGAATCCACCTTGCCGCTGAGAATCACCCCGGGACCATCGACCACTTTGATATCCATGACGGTCGTGTCCACTCCCAGATCTTTCACATACTCCAGGATAACCTCTTTTATCTCATCATTTGATAGTCCGTTGATCTTTTCCATTGTCTCGTCCACTCCCCGTTGCGCACCCCTCGCCCGCTCATGCCCTCTCTTACTGTATTATATCATATCCCCGAAAAAAGACCAGTAGGGGCGGGGTTACCCCGCCCTTCGTCCGTCGTTCAGGGCGGGGTTACCCCGCCCTTCGTCCGTCGTTCAGGGCGGGGTTACCCCGCCCCTACGAATATTATTCCCCGATTATTTTTACCAATACCCTCTTGCGGCGGCGCCCGTCAAATTCTCCGTAGAATATCTGTTCCCACGGCCCGAAATCAAGCTTACCTTTCGTGACGGCCGCCACGATTTCCCTTCCCATTATCGTTCTTTTCAAGTGAGCATCGGCATTATCTTCACCCGTGAGATTATGGTTATATTGAGATATGGGAGCATGAGGAGCAAGCCCTTCAAGCCACTTCTCAAAATCGCCGTGCAGACCGGATTCGTCATCGTTGATAAAAACCGAGGAAGTAATATGCATCGCATTGACGAGGCAAAGCCCCTCTTTTATCCCGCTTTTTCTGATCGCCTCTTCCACCTGCGGCGTCATGTTAATATAATCCCGCCGGTCGGGCGTGTTGAACCATAATTCTTCACGATATGATTTCATGTTCCCTCCGTTTCACGCTCTATCCACGCCGCATACTCATCATTCGCATGAATAACGGGGACCGCAAGAATACACGGGCACGAATAACCGTGTATTTCCTTCACGGCCTTCTCTAATCGGTCAAGCAGTGTTTCCCTTGTCTTCATTATCAGAACCGCCTCGCTGTCTTCCTGCTCTTTGCCTTCCCACCGGTAAAAAGAAAAAACATTGTCAAAAACATTGGCGCACGCGGCAAGTTTCTGCGAAACCATCTTTTTCCCTATTTTTATAGCTTCCTCCCTGCACGAAGCGGTAACATAAACCAGACAAAGTCTTTCCATGTTCTTCCTTCCGCGCCGGCTATCGCGAAAACATATACAACGCTATCGCGGCGGCGGCATTCACATTGAGAGATTCAACGTTCTCGGAAAGCGGTATGTGAAAAAAAACGTCCGCCATACGGGAGATCTCGCTGGAGACCCCTTTCCCTTCACTTCCGAAAACAAGGACCAAATGACCGGTGGCATTCTTAAATTCGCGGATATCCCGGCTATTGCGCCCGGGAGGGCAGCTGATAAGAAGACGATACCCTTCCTTTTTAATAAGTTCTTTCAATTCCTCCGTGTCACATGTCCTCACCGGAACGTCAAGCACCGTCCCGCTTGAAGCCCTGACAACCTTCGGACTGAAAACATCCGCTGTCTCACCCGAAAGCATTACCACGCGCGCCCCGAAGGCCGCTGCTGTCCTGATCATGGCGCCAAGGTTTCCGGGATCCTGTATTCCATCACAAAGAACTGAAATCGTTTTTTTGCCGCGTTCGGGAGGGCGCGAAAAACGTTCGGGCTTTGCGACTGTTGCCAGTATCCCTTGATGCTGACGAAGAGAAGACAATTTTTCAAACTCAGCGTCGCTTGCCGTGAAGACCGGTATTTTCCTGCCGGAAATTTCACGCAAGAATTCCCCGTTTTCTTTTCGGGCGGCAAAATCCGAAGACAGCACCACCAAATCCACGGCATGTCCGCTGCTGATCACATCACGGACGATTTTTGAGCCCTCAATCACAAAAAGCCCTTCGGCGTCACGCATCCGCCCGTCACGCATGAGGTCGCGTATTCTTTTTAACCGCTCTTTAGTCGCTTTGGTCATTCCTTCTCCCTTGCGCGCCTGAAGCATCTCGCCAACAAAAATACTAAATCCTAATCTCTAAATCCTAAACAAACCCTAATTTTTCAATACTTAAAATCCCAAACCGGAACACCTAAACAAGGGGTATACGGAAGTGGTTTGGAATTTGAGATTTGAATCATTGTTGTTTGTTTAGTATTTCGGATTTAGTGTTTAGGATTTTATCGCCTTCTTCTTCGTCTGTTGTCCGCCCTCCGTCCCTACGCCCTGAACTCGATATCGGTTGATCTCGTAACAAAAAAGTGTCGCCGCAACGGCAACATTATATGACAAGGAAGCTCCGCGCATTGCGAGAGACGCAGAGCTGTCCAGCTGTTTTTGAAGTCCCGGACGTATTCCCCCGCCCTCGGCCCCGACAACAACAGCAAGCGGAAATATCAGATCCGTTCCGGAGATATCGTTCGCATCCCCGGCAACCGCGCCGATTATCCAGATACCTTCTTTCTTCGCCTTTCTGATCTTCTCGGAAATATTCGGGACACGCGCTATCCTGATATGATTTTCCCCGCCGTTTGCCACGCGCAGAACTGTTTCATTGACATGGGAGGATCCATGTTCCGGCATGACGATCGAAAAACCGCCCAGGCAGGCTATGTTTCTGATGACCGCGCCCAGATTCTGGGGATCGGTTACACCGTCCAGAAAGATGGGGATCTCTTTTCCGTCAAGGCATGCCGAAAGGATCTCCGGAAAAGGCGTATATTTGAACTCTTCCACCTCAGCCATGACGCCTTGAGTATGCACTTTTCCGCATTCTCGTATAAGCCAGGCCTTATCTACTGATTCGAAAACAAGACCGCGATCGGCCGCTTCCCGCACTATCGCGGAAAGATCCGTTCGTTTCTGAAGATATAACCGCCGTATTGTCCCCGGAGCGGTTTTTATCCGCTCCAAGACGGGATTCTTTCCGTACAATCTCATGAACGTTTCCTTGCTACACTGAGCGCACTATTTAAATAACCAATAATCGAATGACACCTATTAGTAACAGTTCGGGGTTACTAGAAGTTACTAACGGTTACTCGAGGTTACTAATGGTTACAGATAATTGCAACTGTTAGTAACTATTCGTAACTATTTATCGTTAATGCGTCAATAGTAACTGTTAGTAACAATTCGAGGTTACTAGAAGTTATTATTTGTTATTGTATCCTCCATGCTGTATCCATTACGCGGCCAGAGCAAGCAGCACTCCGAAAGCAAGGGCCGCCCCGCCCAGCATGTACATATCCCGCGTGGATCTCGCCTCGGCCCAATCCAGCATCTTATTTACAACCTCTTTCTTGATCAGAAACCCGGCAATGCCCCCGAGGATCATCAATCCTCCCATGACAAGAACGATCCACGAAACACGGCACTTGAAAGAAGCAAATACAAGTAATACACCCAGCGCTGCTTTGGCGCCGCTTGCAATGTAGATCCTTTCCTTCTTCTTCTTCGCATATTCAAGGATTTTCTTGAAAATGCCCGGTCTCAAAACTATGAGACAACCGTAAACTATCAGCACAATTGATAACACTTTTACCAGCAGAACCATTTTTCCTCCTTTTATGTTATTGTGATCTGTGAACAGTGAACTGTGAAATCCAAAGAACAAAGCACAAAATCCAAAACAAATCCAAAATTTCAAATCCAAATTACAAAACATTAAATTTTATCTGGTGTTTTGTTTTTTGAATTTTGTCATTTGTCATTAATTTATTTGTTCTTATTTTGTGCTTTGAATTTTGTCATTTGACATTATTTTGCACTATGCCCTATGCTATCTATCCAGCAGCCCTTTTATGAGGCTTACTACCTTTTCCGTGTCGCTCTGGACGGCTTTAGTGCCGGCTTGAGCGGCTCCTTCCGGGTTGCTCATGCTCTCCAGCACCTGGGAAACTTTATCTACTACCGCGAACTGTATCGCTTTTTTTACCTGAGGTCCGAGATAAAACCGGGGATTGTCCATGGGCCCTTTGATCTTAAAATCAAATATTACCTCATCCGGCGACGACTGAAGGTATGTGATCACATCGGGAAGAATGAGCTCTGTCCAGCCCCTCATTGACAGCATTCCGCTGTCTCCTTCTTTCATGGCGAACCGCAGTCCCCGTATAACCAGCGTATTCATGGAACCGATATTGTTATTATCAAAATTAAAAATGAGCGACCCTGAGAACCTGCCGTTTGTAACCACTATCGGAGAATACTTATCATAATACGGTTTAAACAGAGTAATATCCACGTTGTCCGCTTTATACGTGTTTGACATCGTCAATGTCTCGGCCGCCGGATCAAGCGAGATCTCCCAACCGATCCTCTGCGATACATCGCCGTTAACAAACCCTTCGCCCCGGCTCGCAACCCATGTCACTTTCTCAAAATTTTCACTCAGTTTTATGGTCAAGGTGCCGGCCAGACGTTCAAAGGTCAGTTTATAAGGGCGTTGCGACACGAGTCCGTCTCGAAAAACTACCGCCCCGTTCCGGATCTCAATGACATCCGGCAAACTGATAAAATCGGATATGCTCTTTTTCTTGTCGCTGCGCCCGGCGATGCCCTTGACGGCAGCTGCCAAACCTCCGCCTATCGCGCCGGTAGCAGAAATTTTCTTACGAGCCATTACCGTGCTCATTTCGTTGACGTTAATATGCCCGTCTGCACGCCGTTCAATGTTTATAATCGGCATCACCGCGGCAATCCGCGTGATCTCTATACCGTTTAATATGTTGTTCTCTTTTAGCCGGTACTTGCAGGAAAGTTCCTCTATCCCGGCGAGAAATTTTGATTCAAACCCTTTCGGACCTTCAACGGTAAGCCCTTTTGCCTTTAAAGTTCCTGCTTCCGGATCAAGCGTGAGTTCTTTGATCTTCACATACGGAGGCAGATTCTCTCTGATGATCGACTCCGCGGAGAGCTTAACGATCTTAAACCGGTTATGATAGATGAACCCTCCGGCAATAAGGATCAGCACCAATAAAACTAAACCCACTTTTTTCATATAATTCTCCGTTTTATCGCCATACGCCCTCAACAACAGCGCCGCACGCGCGGCAACTGCCGTCGTCAAAATTTTCCCTGTTTATCTTTCCGCTGAAAGACGTCCGGTCTATAAGCACCTTTCCACAGGCGTGACAGTTCGTCTCCCCGCTGCCGGGGACATTACCGGGATAAACATACCTGAGCCCTTCCGCCTTACCTATCGCAACAGCTTTTTCTATTGTCTCAAGCGGCGTGGGGCCACTACTAGTATACCTGTAGTCAGGATGAAAACGGCTTACATGCCACGGGATCTCTTTTCCCGTCCGCGCCAAAAATACGGCAATATCCCTCAATTCTTCGTCGGTGTCATTCACTCCCGGGATAACCAGAGTGGTAACTTCCACCCATATCCCGGCACCCTTCATGTTTCTGATAGAATCCAGCACGGGTTGAAGGCGCCCCTTGCATAATTTTTTGTATGTATCATCGTTGAAAAATTTAAGATCTACGTTAGCCGCGTCCAGGTAAGGCCTGATCTTCTCTATTGCCTCTTTAGTCATGAACCCGTTCGTCACAAAACAATTTTTAAGCCCTTTTGCGCGCGCGAGAAGAGCGGTATCATGCGCATATTCAAAAAATACGGTCGGCTCAGTATAAGTATACGCTATGCTCTTTGATCCGCTGCGCTTGGCTTCGTCTACTATCGCCTCCGGCGACATTTCATGGCCTTTTTCAGACAGCGCGCGGAAAGATCCATCGCCACTCTTTTCCGTTGAGACCTGCGAGATCGCCCAGTTCTGACAAAAAGAACACCGAAAATTGCATCCGACCGTTGCTATGGAATAAGCGCTCGATCCGGGCAAAAAATGATATAAAGGTTTT
>JBDRNI010000169.1:0-3406 GCA_043811335.1 Candidatus Omnitrophota bacterium
ATCCGTGTCCGCGTTGGCGTTGGAAAATTCAAAACCCGAATAATCCCCCGTTGACACCTTCATGCCCCGTTTAACGCTCAGATCCATGAGTTCGGTATTGGGTAATGGGCTCGCTATAGACAGAAAAACACATCCCGGTCGAACTCGCCTGGCATATGCAAATGTCTCTTCCATCTGTTCCGGCGTCTCCCCCGGATACCCGATGGAGAGAAACGCACTGGTCAAGAGCTTGTGCCTTCGGGCGCTTTTCAAAACTTCTTCCACATGGGAAAGTTTTATGTCTTTTTTTATAATGTCGTGCAAAACGCTTTCATTGCCGCTTTCAATTGCTATCCTTACCTCATAACAACCCGATTCTTTCATGAGCCGCAGGAGATCATCATCGAGAGCTCCGGCAAATAAACCGTTCGGAGCCGACCATTTAAAAGAGTATTTTCTTTCCTTCATCATTGTAAAAAGCTTTATGGCTCGCGCGCGGTCAAAGGTAAGATTATCATCCGAAAACTGGAGTTCTCTGACCCCGTACTCCTTATAGATTTGATCAATTTCCGCAAGCACGTTCTCCGGGCTGCGCGTCCTGTATCGGTTAAGCCAAAAATTCTTATTAAAACAAAAAATACATTTCAGCCCGCAGCCGCGCGAAGTCATTATGGAGACAGACTTCGGCACAAAACTCAAGTTCTGGTTAAAATTGATCTTGAAATATTTTTCCATCGGCACCAGATGTCTTGCCGGAAAAGGCAACTCATCCAAGTTCTCTATCAATGTCTTTTTTGGGTTAATTTTTATTCTTCCGTCTTTTCTGTATGCCAATCCGTCTATCAGCCCGAGATCCTGACCCTCTCCGCGTAACGCCGCAACAAGGTCCCTGAACGAATATTCGCCTTCCCCTATTACAATAAAGTCAATCTCCGGGTGGCCCTCCAGAACTTTCTCCGGGTAAACCGTTGAATGGGGGCCGCCCATCACAACGACTGCGTCTTTACAAACTTCCCTGACCGCCCTGCATGTTTCCATAGTATTCGCAAACTGCACGGAGGATTGGCAACTCACGCCTACCAGATCCGGCGAGAAAAACGCGATACGTTTCTTTATTTCCTCATAGTCCAAACCGTACCGTACATCTCGCCGGTTTACTTTTACTGAGTGATAATATCCCTCCACCAGTGAGTCCAGTATATTCACAACGCAGTTTTCTTTTTCCATCACCGCCGCCAGATACATAAGACCCAGTGGAGGAGTAGCCACGTTTATGCGGCCCGCCGGCAGAGTGCAGGGCGGCACAATAAACAATACCTTTCGTATATTCTTTTTTTTCACGTCACTCATGTCAATTTCCTGAAGCTCCGCCGGAACGGTTTTTCGGCCGGCGAACATAAAAATCCCAGAAATGCCTCGCGGCTTCTTTGATAGTATCAAGATCCATCGCAAAGAAAGAATTAACGCCGCCTGTAATGCTGTCTCTGCAGGCACGGCACTTTACGTGTCCATTTATATCTTCCCATGCTTTCTTTGCCCCAACTTCAAAAATATTCCGTCCCAACTTATTGAAAAGATTAGCACAGGGATACAGGGTTCCGTCTGTATCAAGATATGCGCAATATCTTCCCATAGCACACGGGAATATTTTTTTCGCATATGGAAGACCGTCCACTTCGTTATACGAGTCCTTGCCGGTTACGCAATCCAACGTCTCTATGCAGGAATCTATGGATTTCAGGCTTTTTTGCAGCGGATATCCTTCAGATTTTAAACGCCGCACACCTTCCCAGAAGGCCCTGAGCCGCTCCGTCGGAACAAGACGATCCGACAAAGATTCGTCAAGCTTGATAACCGCCTCCCCCACGGCGACCAGCGAATTATACCTTTTTGCGAGCTCCAGCACATGCCTGATCGCGTTGACATCAGCATTATTTGATGTAACCGTGTAATTGATGGAGAACTTTATATCGTTCTCATACAAGAGCTGCATATTTTCCGTTATCCTTTTATAAGTACCGGCCCCACGGTCTTTATCATGTGTCTTTTCATCGCCTTCCAGGCTTATCGTGACCCTGGAGAGCTTTCGGAGGGCCTTAAGTTTTTTGTGAATCAAAAGGCCGTTCGTGAACATATCGGTTATCATGCCCTTGCTATTCGCATAATCAATGATCTCCTCAAGATCGTCTCTTAGAAGCGGTTCGCCGCCCTGAATATTCAAATACCTCGTCCCGATAGCATAAAAATCGTCAATAATCTTGAAAATTTCTCCCGTCGTCCATTCTTTTACCCTTCTCTCAGTATTCTTAAGCCGCGCCGGGATATCCGCATAGCAGTAACGGCAATACATGTTACACTTTTCCGTGACCAGAAGAAAAAGATACCATGGGATATACTTCCCACGCGCTTTCGCGGAACAAAGCCCGGCAAATGCCTTTCCGCCGCGATATAGGTCAAAAACCTTCATGCTGTCCCCTTTTTGCGCCGCGCCGCCACACGCATTATTAGATACAGCAAAACATAAAACGACACCGCCGAAAGCGTCAGGAAATAAAGCCATAACGCGACTATGTGAAATACCGGCCTGTAAACAAACCTCACCGTATGTTCTCCCGGAGGCACTATAACCGCCTTGAAATTAATATTCGCTCTGTAAAGAGTAACCGGCTTAGAGTCCACATATGCCTTCCAATAGTTATCATATCCGTCGCTGAAATACAGAAAACTCTTGCGTTGGGTTTGTGTTTCTATTTCAATATCGGAGGGGCTGTATTTCAGCATCTTATACCGCGGCAAATCATCATTGGGAACACCGTCCACACGAGCGTCCCATAAGAGATCTCTGTCCACAGCCGCCACATCGTTAATAAAAAGAACTTCTCTCAACACGCCTTCCGCCGCCGGATTCATGAAATACATGTTAAAATATTCATCCCGATACGGCAATGCCTTCTGATAGAATCCTATTATCGGCTGACTTACCCCGGTTATCGCGCGCAGATTATTGTCGGGAATATCCATGAGTTTATTAAAATTTTTCAATTCAACATAAGAAGATTGTACTGTGTTGAAATTCTTCTCAATAGCGTGTTTCCTAAACAAAATGGATTTATAACGGGGCATGGGCGTCCAGTATGCCACGTTCGAAACCCTTCTTGCGGAAAATACGGGCTTCTGCGCCGCCGTGGAAAACGGAATAATCCTTTTCATGAGCATCAGCGGCCGGTTAGAACAGTTATAGATCAAAAGATCCGTTATTATAAAAACGATCAGGATCGTTTTTCCGAATCTTGCGATTGACATGGCTCTCGCCAGAAGCATAAAGAAAAAGATGCATAGGCCATAAAAAAGTGTAAGATATTTTATATCCTGACCAATCATTCCCCTAAAACAATAAAGACATAAAAATAACGCAAAAAATAGAAAT
>JBDRNI010000170.1:0-2037 GCA_043811335.1 Candidatus Omnitrophota bacterium
ACTTTCTCAACATCCTCGGGGTTCAGATTCACGCTTATCGTGTTTATATCAAACCTGTCTTTCATCAGTTCTTTCAAATATGACATGTGTGTTCCCGCCGAATCCCCGATATCAACCACGGTTAACGCGCCGGCTTTCGCGTCTTGCAGCGATCTGACCATCAAGGAACATTGAAACGCCTGCAGAGACCGTTTTCTGATCTCACCCGCAACAGTTTTCGTTTCTTTCTCATTGCGCTCCTGTTCGGATATGTCCGGTACTATTTCACGCAGCCGCTTCACCAAAGCGCCCCGTCCATTCTCTCCAAGCGCGCGCGTAACGGACCACTTGCTAAAAGTCCGAAACACTTTAGCCGGGTCAATTCCCATGCGCGTAAAAGCTTTTTTAAGAACGTTCGTTTCCATTGCTTCCATCATTTCCTGATTTCTCGTCATCCTGAGGCAAAGCCGAAGGATCTAGATTCTTCGGCCCTTTCGGGCCTCAGAATGACAGACGAGTTAAATAACATCCTCCAAATTTTCCATGAACCGGGTCATCTGTTCTACGCTGCCTATACTGATACGGATACAATTGCGGAGCGCGGGATCTTTAAATCCGGACTTGATCAGTATCTTCCGGTCAAATAACGCTTTTCCTATCCGGACGCTTCTTTCAAACGAACCGACGTCTATCAGAATGAAATTGGCATGGCTCTTAAAATGCGGAATGCCCTTCGCCCGCAGTTGTTCTTCCAAAAACCTCTTACTCTTTTTCACTTCGGCCAGGTTCTTTTCCACCAAATGGTAATTATCCATTATAACTTCCGCGAACTTTACCGCGAACGCGTTGGTCTCATACATGGGCCGCACCTTGCCCAGCGCGCCGATCATCTTTTCTCCGGCGGCGGCAAACCCGATCCGCGCCGATGCGAGCCCCATGGCCTTGGAGAACGTTCTCGTAACCACAAGATTCGGATTGCCGCGAACAAGACCAATGGACGAATCCGCGTAAAAAGGATAATACGCCTCATCCAGCAGCACAACGCTGTCATGTTTCGCGGCGGCGCAGGCGATATCTTTTATGCCTTTCGGTGAGATAACCGTTCCCGTAGGGCTATTCGGGTTCGCTATGCATACCAGCGCGGGCGCGTACTCATCAATGGCCTTGATCACATCTTCTGCCGAAAGCGACAGATCCTTGTCGTAACTTATTTTAACAAGACGCGCCTGGAACATATCGGCATACACGTAAAACATGGCGTAAGTGGGGTCAAGCAGAACCACGTTATCGCCTTTTTTGACGAACACCTCAAACACCGCCTTTATCGCGGCATCGGACCCGGCCGTTACATAAATGTTTTTTACATCCAGCCCGACATGATCGGCTATCTTCCGGTAAAGGGAACCTGTTTCGGGATACGCCGACAAAAAGTCAGACGTGATCTCTTTTTTAAGCGCGTCAACAAACTCCGGCGGAAACCCGATAATATCCTCGTTCTTATCCAGGCGCAGATACTCCAACCGTCCCAGATCGGGGTTCCCAACGCGTTCCATGCGTGCCAAATGTTCTTTTATATGTAGCTTCATAATAAAATTATATTCTGGGGACATGCTTGGTGCACCCCTACGAAAGCGAGCCCACTACAAGCGTGTCCCCAGAACCTCAGTAACATTCTTATTCCTGCCCAAACCCATGTCTACTCAGCCAAAACTCCGCCTGCGGCACCTGCCACTCGTAATCCACATCCAGCCCGCCCCACTGCTTAATAGGATATATCTTCCGCCCCATCCATTTCTGCGGGAGAATGCCCTTCTCAATATTCTCAAGGCACCTCGGCCGAACGATAGACAGGCACACGTCCGCAAAATACACATCACCCTGCGCGTCACGGTCGCAGTTTACCTTTATGTCTTTAGCATAACTCTCAAACGGAATAAACGGCTGTAACAAACCATCCTTACCCACCCGTCTCGCTCTCACGGGAGAGAACATGTTATATCTTGACGCGGTTATGACCGAGTCCACATCTTCTCTTTCCCTCAAAACCTTTATGCCTTC
>JBDRNI010000171.1:0-15103 GCA_043811335.1 Candidatus Omnitrophota bacterium
TCCGTCAGCCCATGACGCCTTTGTAAAAAAGGGGGATATATATGGAAAAAACCAACGTGTTAACCTATCCGGCATTCGCGATGATCGGAGGTGTTTTTTTCTTTCTGTTCGGCTACGTATTGAGAAAATACACGGCCAAGATGAAAATCAAACACGCCGAAGAAAGAGCTAAAAACATAATAAATGAATCAAAGGTGGAAGCCGAGCGGAGGAAGAGAGAATCGCTGCTCGAGGCCAAAGATCTTTCACTTAAAATGAGACTTGAGTTTGAAGAAGAGTCAAAAGAGCGGCGCAAAGAACTCATGGCCATGGAAAAACGGCTTCTGCAGAAAGAGGAGAATGTTGACAGGAAAGTCGGGTATATAGAACGGAAAGAGAAAGATGTAGAAAAAAGCGAACAAGCGGTAAAAGAAAAATATGACGAGGCCGCTCGCAAGCAGGAAGAAGTGGAGAAGCTTCTGCAGGAGGAAAAAAATCGGCTGCAGGAAATATCCGGAATGAGCGCGGAACAGGCCAAGAACCTGCTGGTCCATAAGATGGAAGCGGAAGCCCGCAAAGATGCCGCGTACACCATTAAGAAGGTTCAGGAAGAAACCAGAGACAAAGCCGACAGAGAAGCGCGCAAGATAGTGGGACTTGCCATTCAGAAATGTGCGGTGGATCATACGATGGATACAACAGTGAGCGTAGTGAATCTTCCTTCGGAGGAGATGAAGGGAAGGATAATCGGAAGAGAAGGCCGGAATATCCGCGCTCTGGAAATGGCGACAGGGGTGGATATCATAATAGACGATACCCCGGAAGCCGTAATAATTTCGGGTTTTGATAAGTTCCGTAGGGAAATAGCCAGGATATCCTTGGAAAGGCTGATCGAAGACGGAAGGATCCACCCCGGCCGCATAGAAGAAGTGGTCGCGAAAGTAAAAAAAGAAATGGAAGCGACAATAAAAGAAGAGGGAGAGAACACCCTTCTGGATGTCGGAATACACGGAGTGCATGCGGAGCTGGTAAAACTTCTCGGAAGGCTGAAGTTTCGGACCAGTTACGGGCAGAATGTTCTGCAGCATTCCCGGGAAACGGCGTATCTGATGGCGACAATGGCGGGAGAGTTACGGTTGGATATAGATCTCGCCAAGCGTATCGGCATGCTGCACGATATAGGCAAAGCCCTTACTCACGAAATAGAGGGAAGCCATGCGGTTCTGGGCGCGGAGCTGGCAAGAAAATACGGAGAACCCGAGATAGTGGCGCATGCTATTGAGGCGCATCACGCGGACGTGGAGCCCAAAACGCTTCTTGCGGTTCTTGCTCAGGCGGCAGACGCGATAAGCGCGGGGCGACCCGGGGCGCGAAGAGAAACACTGGAACATTATATAAGACGGCTGGAGAATCTGGAGGCGATAGCCAATGAATTTGACGGCGTGGAAAAAACATACGCCATCCAGGCCGGCCGCGAGATACGCGTTATCGTTCAGCCGGAAAAGATAGATGACGCGAGCGCGGCGGTAATGGCGCATGAAATAAAGAAAAAAATAGAAGAAGGGCTGCAATACCCGGGACAGATAAAGGTCGTGGTTATCCGGGAAATAAGGTCTATTGAATACGCGAAGTAGCGCGCGCCGGGCAAGAAACAAGGAAGATCATGAAAATATTATTTATCGGTGATATCGTGGGAAGGCCCGGGAGGGCTATTTTGAGAAAGATCCTGCATGACTTCAGGACGCGGGAAGGGCTGGACGCCGTGATCGCCAACGGTGAGAATGCCGCCGGCGGAAGCGGTATTACACCGCGAATAGCGGAAGAGCTGTTTGACAGCGGAGTGGATGTTCTGACTTCCGGAGACCATATCTGGAAAAAAAGAGAGATATATGATTTTCTGGAAAACACCGACAGGGTGATACGTCCGCTGAACTATCCGGCCGGTGTTCCCGGCAGGGGATTAACGGTTCTGGATCTTAAGGGCGGCGCCAAGGTGGGCATTATCAATACAGTGGGGCGCGTGTTCATGGAAGCGGTGGAATGTCCTTTCGTGAAAACTCGGGAAACAGCGGAAACGCTCCGTCGGGTAACACCCGTGATCATAGTTGACTTGCATGCCGAAGCGACCAGCGAGAAAGTCGCGATGGGATGGTATCTTGACGGTCTGGTCAGCGCCGTGATCGGAACGCACACGCATATCCAAACGGCTGATGAAAAAATATTACCCCAGGGCACTGCATACATAACCGATTGCGGTATGACAGGGCCGTTTGATTCAGTGATAGGCCGGAAAAAAGAAGGTATTCTGGAAAGGTTTCTCACGCAGCTGCCGGTGCGGTTTGAAATGGCGGAGAATGACGTGCAAATGCACGGTGTGATCGTTGAAATAGATGACAAAACCGGCAAGGCCTCATCTATCAAGAGAGTTCAGGAAAAGGGCTGAAAATAACGTGAAAGTTTATACTGTTACCCAGCTGACGAAAGATATCCGGAGCGCGCTGGAGGGTTCTTTTCAGGAAGTATGGGTTGAAGGCGAAGTTTCTAATTTTACCGTTTCGTCGCTCGGTCACGCGTATTTCAGCCTGAAAGACGAAAAAAGCCTTTTGAATTGTGTTTTATTCAGGAACAATTCTTCCCGTTCCGCGTTCCGTGTTGAAAACGGGCTGCGCTTTTTATGCCGCGGACGGGTAAGTGTTTATGATAAACGCGGGCAGTATCAGCTATATGTTGACCGGCTTGAACCCCACGGAAAAGGCGCCCTGCAGCTGGCATTTGAACAGCTGAAAAAGAAACTTAACGAAGAGGGTTTGTTCGATCCGGAACATAAAAAAGAACTTCCCTTTTTGCCGATGCGGATAGGGGTGATAACCTCTCCGACAGGCGCTGCCATAAGGGCTATTTTGGAGGTAGCGCGCCGGCGTTTCGCGAATATAGAGATACTGATATGCCCCGTCAGAGTGCAGGGCGACGAAGCAAAGCATGAGATCGCCCGTGCTGTAGAAGAACTTAACGAGTTTAATCGGAATATCCGGAAGGCGGGAAAAGACAGCGAACATCCCGTTGATGTTATTATTGTCGGCCGTGGCGGGGGAAGTCTTGAGGATCTCTGGCCGTTTAACGAAGAGATAGTCGCGCGCGCGATACATAATTCGGAGATCCCTGTTGTCAGCGCCGTGGGGCATGAGACGGACTTCACGATATCCGATTTCGTGGCAGACCTTCGCGCGCCGACCCCGTCAGCCGCGGCGGAACTTGTTGTTCCCTTGCGGGGCGAGTTTGTCGCGCGTATAAATGAATACAGCAGCCGGTTGTATCTTGCCGTGAAAAATAAAATGGATTCACTGGAAAGATCGGCCGCGGCGCTTCGGGATGCGTATGTTCTTCGCGCGCCGATAAATGTTTTTTTGAGAAAACGGCAGGAAGTGGACGATCTTGTGAAAGCGGCCTCCTCCGGGATGGCCCATCTGATGGAGTTAAGAGAGAGAGATCTTGCGTCATGCGCCGGGAAACTCAGAATATTAAGTCCTTTGGCGGTTCTGGAGCGGGGCTACAGCATTACGTTCAGCGGGACAAAAGTTATCCGGAAAGCGCATCAGCTGGAAGAGGGAGATTCTCTCCGGACAAAATTCGCGGACGGTTGTGTCACAAGCCGGGTGGAATGCGTTGAGGCCTCCGGCGGGAAGGAAAAATGAAGAACATCTCGTTTGAAGAAGCCATTAAAAAACTTGAGAAGATCATAGAGGCCTTGGAAACAGGCGAGCTTTCGCTGGAGGATTCGCTGAAAAGATACGAGGACGGAGTGAAACTTGCTGCCGATTGCCAGAAAAAACTGGACAAGGCCAGGGAAAAGATAGAGATCCTTGCGAAAAAAGAGGGCGGTCTTTTTGAAAAGGAGACGTTTAAAGAGATCGAATGAAAGTCTGTCATCCCCGCGTAAGCGGGGATCCAGATAAGAGTCTGTCATCCCCGTGTAAGCGGGGATCCAGATAAGAGTCTGTCATCCCCGCGTAAGCGGGGATCCAGAATGTAAAAGGTTCCGGATAGATTCCCGCTTGCGCGGGAATGACAGATGAAAGAACAAATGACAGATGAAGGAACAAAGGACAGATGAAAGAACAAATGACGGAAAAACTGTTAGACGGAATAAGATCACCCGATGATCTTAAAGGGCTGGATGCGCTTCGGCTCAAAGCTCTTGCGGAAGAGATCAGGGGAAAGATCATAGATGTTACCTCGCGGAAAGGCGGCCATATCGCGGCCAGCCTGGGGGCAGTGGAATTGGCGATAGCCCTGCATTATTGTCTGAAGAGCCCGAAGGATAAAATAGTGTGGGATGTGGGCCATCAGAGCTACGCGCATAAGATACTCACGGGAAGGGCGCATGCCTTTGATACGCTCAGAGAAATGGGCGGTCTGAGCGGGTTCCCTTCAGCGGAAGAAAGCGAGCATGATCCTTTTACCTGCGGGCACAGCGCCACGTCAATCTCAACCGCGCTCGGACTTGTAGCCGCCAGGGATATAAGAGGAGAAGACAATAAAGTAGTAGCCGTTATAGGCGACGCGTCGCTCGCGACGGGCCTGGCTTTTGAAGGGTTGAATCATACGGGACATACGCAGAGCGGGCTGATCGTTGTTCTGAACGACAATGAACATTTTATTTCCAAACCCGTCGGCGCCATGAGCAAATACCTGAATAGAGTGATAACCAATCCCTTGTATAACAGGGTGCGGGAGGAAGCGGAAAAGATACTGAAAGGCATCCCTAAACTCGGGCCGGTCGCATACAAGACCGTGAAAAAGTTTGAAGAGGGGCTCAAGAACCTGTTGGTTCCGGGGATATTATTTGAAGAGCTGGGGTTTCGTTATTTCGGACCGATTGACGGGCATGATGTGGAACAGCTCATAAAGGTGTTTCGTAACGTTCTTTTGCTCAATCGCCCGGTTTTTGTTCATGTTATTACCAAGAAGGGTAAAGGGTATAAATTTGCGGAGGAAAGCCCGGTAAAGTTTCACGGCCTCTCCGGGTTTAACGTTGCTACAGGTGAAATTGATTCTGACAGCGGCGAGAATGAATCTTTCACGCGTCATTTTTCAGACAAGATCATGGAATTGGGAGAACGAGACCGCCGCATAGTCGTTATCACGGCCGCCATGCCGGACGGCACCGGACTTCAGCAGTTCGCGGAAAACTTTCCTGATAGGTTTTTTGATGTGGGTATCACAGAGCCGCATGCCGTGGCTTTCGCGGCGGGGCTGGCAAAAGGGGGAATGAGGCCCGTGGTAGCGGTATATTCCACCTTTCTTCAGCGGTCTTATGATCAGCTTATACATGACGTTGCGCTTCAGCGCCTTCCGGTAATATTATGCCTGGACAGAGCCGGCCTGGTAGGGAAGGACGGCCCGACACATCATGGAGTTTTTGATATTTCTTATACGAGAAGCCTGCCGGGTTTTATCGTGATGGCCCCGAAAGACGGCGTGGAACTAACTCTCATGCTGGAAAAAGCGGTTGAATGGGGCCGGCCCACGGTGATAAGATATCCGCGCGCGTCGGCTGAACGCGTGGTATGCGATTCTTCGTGTGTTCCTCTTGAGATTGGAAAAGCGGAACTGCTCCGGAAGGGCGGCGATGTAGTTATTCTTGCAATCGGAAGCATGGTGAACACCGCTCTAGCCGCGAGTGAGATCTTGTCCAAAAAGGGGATAGAGGCCTCTGTGGTAAACGCGCGATTCATTAAACCGCTGGACGGCGAAATGTTAGAAGAGGTGGTTCGCCTTTCTAAAAATATTTTTACTCTGGAAGAAGGCATCTCCAGCGGCGGGTTCGGCGAAGCCGTGCTGGAATTTTTTGAACGGGAAAACGTTCGCAACGAGAGGGTGCGGTGTATCAGTTTGCCGGATGAGTTTATTGAGCACGGGTCAAGGGAAGAACTTCTGCGGAAGTATCACCTGACGCCTGACGAAATAGCGCGAACGATAACGGCTGAAATGAAAACAGGATAAAAAAAACAGTGAAAATAAAAATAGATATTGAAAAATGCAAGGGATGCCGTCTCTGTGAGACGGTGTGCCCGATGAAAGTTATTACATTCTCCGAAGGGGTGAATAAAAGAGGCGTGCAGTATGTCGTTTTAGAGCATCCCGAGAAGTGCACCGGGTGCGGTCTGTGCATGATCATGTGCCCCGACTGCGCGCTGGAATTGGAAGAAGCGGCCGGCGAGACCGGCGGAAAAATAAAAAATGAAGAATAAGTATTTATCAACGGGAAATGAGGCCTGCGCCGAAGGCGCGGTGAGGGCCGGCTGCCGGTTTTATGCCGGGTATCCTATAACTCCGCAGAACGAACTCATCGCGTACATGTCGCGCCGGATGGAAGAGGAAAAAGGCGTTTTTATCCAGGCCGAGAGTGAACTTGCCGCCGTGAACATGGTTTTCGGCGCCGCGGTTGCCGGCGCGCGAGCTATGACAAGTTCATCAAGCCCGGGAATAAGCCTTAAGCAGGAAGGGATCTCGTATCTGGCGGGCTGCGAACTGCCGGCGGTGATCGTTAACGTGATGAGGGCCGGGCCGGGACTCGGCAGCATATCCGCCGCGCAGGGCGATTATTTTCAGGCGACAAAAGGAGGCGGGCACGGGGATTATCACATTATCGTGCTGGCCCCGGCAAGCGTTCAGGAGATGTTTGATCTTATCTATGACGCGTTCGCCCTGGCGGATAAATACAGAATTCCTGTGATGATACTCTCTGACGGGATGCTGGGGCAGATGATGGAGCCCCTTGAATTTGACGCCGAAATAAGGCCTTCGGGCGTGGTTAATAAACCGTGGGCTCTGACAGGGGCAAAAGGCCGCGAGGCGCAAAGCATAAAAAGCTTGTGGCTGGGAGAGGGCGCCCTGGAAAGACATAATGAAAACCTGCAGGAAAAATACCGGCTCATAACGGAAAAAGAGGTAAAGGCCGAGCTATATAACACGGATAACGCGGAAGTGATCATTGTCGCTTACGGAACTCCGGGCCGCATGGCAAGAGCGTGTGTTGATCGCCTTGCTGAAAAAGGCGTAAAAGCGGGACTTATCCGGCCCATAACGCTGTGGCCGTTCCCTCATGAGACGCTCCGCCGATCAGCGCAGGGCGCGACAAAATTTCTTGTCGTGGAAATGAGCGCCGGGCAGATGGTAGAAGACGTGCGTCTCGCGGTTCAGGACGACTCAAGAGTTTCTTTTTACGGCCGCGCGGGAGGCGGCGTCCCGGCCGAAGAAGAGATCATCCGCAGAGCCGCGGAGGCCGTCGGTAAGAAGGTCTAAAGGGAAAGAAAACATGGCGAAGATACTTAAAAAACCGGGATCAATGAAAAACGCCGTGACGCATTACTGCGCCGGGTGCGGGCACGGTCTTGTCCATCGCCTTATATGTGAGGTCATAGATGATCTGCGGATGAGGGAAAAAACCGTGGCGGTCGCGCCGGTAGGTTGCGCGGTGCTGGCGTATGATTACTGGGATTTTGATACCACCGAAGCCGCCCATGGACGGACGCCGGCAGTAGCGACCGGAATAAAGAGAGTTCTTCCCGACCGGCTGGTGTTTACATATCAGGGTGACGGCGACCTTGCGGCTATCGGAACGGCCGAAACGATCCATACGGCTAACAGAGGTGAGAACATTTCTATTATATTTATCAATAACGGTGTTTATGGCATGACAGGCGGACAGATGGCGCCAACCACGCTTTTAGGGCAGAGAACCGCGACATCGCAGTTCACGCGGCGCCGTGAGAAAGAAGGATTTCCGCTGAAGATACTGGAAATGATGGCTTCTCTTGACGGCGTGACGTATCTTGAGAGAACATCGCTCTATTCGCCGGCGGCAGTTACCGCCACCAAAAAAGCCATAAAAAGATCGTTTCAGACCCAGCTTGACGGAAAAGGATTTTCAATGGTAGAAGTGGTCTCACCATGCCCGACTTACTGGGGCATGAGCCCGGTTGAATCAATGAAACGTATTGAAGCAGAAGTTCTCAAGACGTATCCGCTGGGAGTCGTGAAGGGATAATGAATATTCTAAACGAGACGATCATCTGCGCCGGATTCGGAGGACAGGGCATCATGGTGCTCGGTAAGGTCCTGGCAAATGCCGGCATGGACAAGGGTTTGCATGTAACATGGATGCCGTCATACGGAGCGGAAGTGCGGGGTGGAACCGCGCATTCTGACGTCCGGTTAAGTTCGAGTCCCATCGCAAGCCCCCTTATTTCTCAGGCGGACACGGTGATCGCGATGAATACCCCTTCGCTTGACAAGTTTGAAGAACGCCTTGTTCCGGGAGGCCTGCTCATAATAAACACGTCTCTCGTGCGCCGCGCGAGTTTTCGCAAAGACATTAAAGTTGTAAGGCTGTCCTTAACAGACGAGGCCATCAAACTGGGCAATGTGCGTGTCGCCAACATGATAGCTGTCGGCGCCTTTGAGGCAATAAAAAAAATATTCGGCAAGAATATTCTGATGAATGTCATGAAACGCATGGCGGCCGGCCGTGAAGAGATCCTGCCCGCGAACATCAAGGCGCTTGAGATGGGCATGCAAACAGGGATGAGTGGTAATGTCTGAGAAAAAGGGAGAGATGGCAGTTGTTCGTTTTGCGCCGAGCCCGACCGGGTTTCTGCACTTAGGCAGCGCGAGAACAGCCCTTTTTAACTGGCTGTATGCCAGGCACGCCGGCGGAAAATTCCTCCTGCGCATTGAAGATACCGACCGGGCCAGATCCGAAAAAAGGTTTCTTGATGAGATCCTGCGTGATCTTAAATGGATGGGCCTTGACTGGGACGGCGAGCCGATATACCAGAGCCGCAGGTTTGAACTGTATCGGGAAGAAGCCGAAAAGATCCTGAAAAAAGGTTTGGCGTATACCGACGGCGACGCGATATTGTTCAAGGTGGAAAAAGGCCGCGCGATAGAAGTTGATGACATCATTCACGGTAAGATCACCTTCAACACCGACAATATCAAAGACCAGGTCATGATAAAATCTGACGGGTCACCCGCGTATAACTTTTCCTGCGTCGTGGATGACTCACAGCAGGGAGTCACCCATGTTATAAGAGGCGACGACCATATCTCCAACACCCCGAAACAGATGCTTTTTTACGGCGTGCTCGGCGCGGACATGCCCTGCTTCGCGCACATGCCGCTCATGATGGGCGCCGACGGCGCGAAACTTTCCAAGAGACACGGGGCGGTAGCCGTTGAGGAATACAAAAAAGAAGGGTTTTTGCCGGAAGCGCTCGTGAATTATCTCATGCTGCTCGGCTGGACACCCGAGGGAGACAGAGAAATAATCTCGCTGAAAGAAGCCGTGAAGGAGTTTAAGATAGAGGACATGAGTGATGTTCAGGCGCGGTTTGATACGCAAAAACTCACGTGGATCAACGGCGAACATATGATGAGAAAGACGTCAGAAGAACTTATTCCTCTTGTGAAAGAATCCCTCATGACCTCGGGGATAGACCCGGCCGCGATGGACGAGGAGTTTATCTTAAAACTTATAGAGCTTTACAAAGTTCGGGTGAAAACGGTGAAAGAATTCACGGAACTTACCGATTATTTTTTTAAAAACGATTTCACGCAGGACGAAAAAGGCCGGAAAAAGCATCTTGATAAAGAAGAAAACCGGGAGAATCTCAGGATATTCGCCGATAAGATCAATGCGCTTGATGTGTTTTCCGCCGCGAACATAGAAGCCGTCTGCCGCGCTATTGCCGAAGAGAAAGACCTTAAGGCCGCGGGCATAATCCACCCCACGCGCATGGCGATAAGCGGAAAAATGAAAGGCGCGGGTCTTTTTGAGGTCATGGAACTTCTGGGCAAAGAGAAAGTGGTTGAGCGGATGAAACGCGCCTCTGGTCATGCGGGATGAACGAATGGAACCTAAACCAAACGACAGAAATTTCATAAGAGATATAATTGATAAGGACCTGAAAGACGGCAAGTATGCCGGCCGGGTGCATACGCGGTTCCCGCCCGAGCCGAACGGGTATCTTCATATAGGCCACGCCAAATCCATCTGCCTCAATTTCGGTATTGCCGCCGACTATAAAGGGCTCTGCAATCTCAGGTTTGACGACACGAATCCGGAAAAAGAGGAGGCGGAATACGTCTCTTCCATAACCGAAGACGTGAAGTGGCTGGGGTTTGACTGGGACGACCGTATTTTTTACGCATCCGATTATTTTGAAAAATTATATAAGTATGCGGAACTCTTGATCCAAAAGGGCAAGGCATATGTCTGTGACCTTTCCGCGGACGAGATCAGGGAGTATCGCGGTACGCTGAAGACCCCGGGGAAGGAAAGCCCGGGCCGCAAAAGGCCGCCCGAAGAAAACCTTGATCTTTTTAGGCGCATGCGCAGCGGCGAATTCAAAGACGGCGCCCGTGTTCTCCGCGCGAAAATAGACATGGCGTCGCCCAACCTGACCATGCGGGACCCGGCGCTTTACCGTATCCGCAGGGCGGAACATCACCGGACGCAAGACGCGTGGTGCATATACCCGATGTACGACTTTGCGCATTGCCTTTCGGATTCCCTTGAAGGCATCACTCATTCTATCTGCACGCTGGAATTTGAGAACCAGCGGCCGCTGTATGACTGGATACTTGACGCGCTGGAGACGCATCATCCCCGGCAGATTGAATTCGCCCGGCTTAACCTCAGCCACACGGTCTTAAGCAAAAGAAAACTCCTGTCGCTGGTGGAAGAAGGAACCGTGAGCGGGTGGGATGACCCGCGCATGCCTACGATAACGGGGCTCCGGCGCCGCGGATACACCCCTTCGGCTGTCAGAACGTTTTGCGGCCGCATAGGCGTGTCAAAAATGAACAGCATTATTGACATGGTCGTTCTTGAGAACAGTTTAAGAGAAGAACTGAATAAAAGCGCTCAGCGCGTCATGGCGGTTCTGGAACCGCTCAAAGTGGTAATAACCAATTATCCGGAAGATAAAGAAGAGGACCTGGACGCCGTCAATAACCCGGAAGACGCCGCCTGCGGCGCGCGAAAAGTGCCATTTTCGCGCGAGATATATATTGAACGCGATGATTTTCAGGAGACGCCGGCAAAAAAGTTTTTCCGATTAGCGCCCGGCCGCGAAGTGCGTCTCAGATATGCATATTTCATTACCTGTCAGGAAGCAATAAAAGATAAAAAAACCGGCAAAGTAACAGAACTAAGATGCACATATGACCCCGCAACACGAGGCGGCAACGCCCCCGACGGCCGTAAAGTAAAAGGCACCATACACTGGGTATCCGCGCCGCACGCGATGAAGGCCGAAGTGAGAGTATACGATCACCTGTTCGCCGAAAGAGACACCTCCGGCGACAGCCCGCGCCTGAACCCGGCATCTCTCAAAGTCCTAACCGACTGCCGCCTGGAACCATCGCTAAAAACCGCGAAGCCGGGCATAAGTTATCAGTTTGAGAGGCAGGGATATTTTTGCATAGATCCGGTTGACTCGTCACTGGCAAAGCCTGTTTTCAACCGTACGGTGAGTTTACGAGATACCTGGGGCAAGATCAATGCCGCCTCAGGTAAGACAAAAACTTGATTTGGGACGTGATGTGAATTATAATATCGGGGTTTTCGCGGCACTTTGTCATTCCCGTGAAAACGGGAATCCAGAATGTAATCGCTGGGATGTAGTGTAATTGGTAACACAGCTGACTCTGAATCAGCCGTTCCTGGTTCGAGTCCAGGCATCCCAGCCAAAAATTCCCCGAGCGTTAAACGACAAGAGAATTTTTGGTAAAAAAGAACCCCTCGGGGTTCTTTTTCTGTAAATACGGGGATTTTTTAATTGAAATAAATTTCATTAAAAAACCCCCGTAATTACAGCTGTGATGCCCGGGATCCTGCGCCCCTCGCAATCTGCTCGGGGCTGGTGTTCCAGGCATCTCTTAGTTGAAAATCAGGGGACACAATACTAATTTCTTGACAAGGTTGCATGGAAAAGTTAAAATTTAGCTATGCCAAGAATAGCGCGTGTGGTTGTTCCTGATTATCCCCACCATATAGTCCAGAGAGGCAACCGCCGGCAAAAGGTATTTTTTAACGAAAATGATTACAACGAGTATCTTAAGTTGCTTGGTGAGTATACAAAAAGGTTTAAAGTGGATATTCTGGCGTATTGCCTCATGCCCAACCATGTGCATCTTGTGGTTACGCCGCGTCAACAAGGGAACTTGGCGCGGGCTATAGGAGAAACCCACCGCAACTACACCCGATTCATTAATTTTAGAGAGAAATGGCAGGGATATTTATGGCAGGGGAGATTTTCCTCATACGTTCTTGATGAACGGCATTTGCTTGCCGTAATCCGTTACATATTGTTAAACCCCGTGAAAGCAAAAATAGTAACGAAACCATGGGATTATATTTATTCAAGCGCTCAACACCATTTAAGGATTAATGGCAATTCTTTGGTAAAGGATGATCTTTTGCAAGAACTTATCGATAACTGGAAAGGTTTTCTTGCTGTATTTCCGACTGACGGTGATGTTGAGTTACTCAGGCTGCATGAGCGGACAGGGCGGCCGTTGGGAGATAATCATTTCATAGAAAAACTGGAGGATATTCTTAAAATAAACCTGAAGAAAAAGAAAGCAGGACGCAAAAAGAAGAAAGATTAGGTATTGTGTCCCCCGATTTTTGAAGAAAAAGAAAGCAGGACGCAAAAAGAAGAAAGATTAGGTATTGTGTCCCCCGATTTTTTGTGTCCCCCGATTTTTCCCCCGATTTTTTCCCGATTTTTCGATAGATGGATTAAAAAACAGCATGAGAAAAGATGAGGTAAAAGATGACAAGAGAAAAAATTTTAATAGTTGAAGACGACAAGCATATTTCTAAACTCGTTAAATACAATTTAGAAAAGGCAGGGTTTGATTGTATTGGTACAATTACCGGAGAGGAAGCTTTGGAAATTTTAAATAGAGATTTAATCAATTTGGTAATCTTAGACATAATGCTTCCGAAAATGGATGGATTCGAGACGTGTAAAATTATAAAACAGGATAAAAAATGGTCTTCTATTCCTATTATAATGTTGACTGCCAAAGGAGAAGAAGTGGATAGGATTGTAGGTTTTGAATTGGGCGCGGATGATTATGTGGTTAAACCTTTCAGCCCAAGAGAATTGGTTTTGCGAGTAAAGGCGATATTAAAACGAGGCGAAACAAAAGAAATTGATAAGGATATCCTAGCGGTGGATAAACTAAAAGTGGATATCCCGCGCCATAAAACAACCGTCGATAAAAAAGAAATAGAATTAACCCAAATGGAATTTAAGCTCTTGATTATCCTCATGCGAAGGATCGGCCGTGTGCAATCAAGAGATCAATTGCTGAATGATGTCTGGGATATTGCTTCGGATGTTACTACTCGCACTATTGATACGCATATTAAGCGGTTAAGGCAAAAGCTGGGTAAAATGGGAAAACTAATTGAGACGGTTAGAGGTATTGGTTACCGATTTAGTGAAGAGGATTGATGCTTTGAGAATAAATATACATCATAAAATTACGCTGATTTTCGGAATAATTATTGCTGTTATACTTTTCGGAGTTTATTTCTATCTTAATGTCAGCCTGCAGGAAGATACCCGCCAACGCATTAGAGATAATGTTTTAAAACAAATATCATTAACTAAGACATTCCTGGAGGATGAAACTATTCAAAAAATTAAGGGTTATGATTTAGATGAAATCGCTGATGATATTGGTAGAGATTTGGATCTACGAATTACCATCATTGATCTTGATGGTACTGTTTATGGTGATTCGGAACTGGATAAAAAAGATATTATTAACGTAGAGAATCATCTTCAACGCGAAGAAGTACAACAGGCTTTAAAGATTAAATTTGGCGAGAGCAGGCGCTTCAGCACTACCATAAAAAAAGATATGCTTTATATTGCCGCTCTTTATGGCAAAGAAAAACCTCCGGGAATTGTACGGTTGTCAATTCCACTTCATGAAGTAGAGCAAATATCTGGTCGTTTAAAGAAGACGCTCGCGGTTACACTTTTGTTTGCTTTTGTTTTGTCGATTTTTCTCAGCTTTTTAGTTTCAGGGTTTATTTCAAAACCTGTTAGAAATATGTCTTTAGCGGCTCAAGACATAGCACAGGGTGATTTTTCCAGGAGAGTTCCTGTCATGTCAAATGATGAGATTGGAGATTTGTCAAAAGCTTTTAATTTTATGGCCGAACAAGTTAAAGTACGAATTGAAGAAGTAATGACAAGCAAGTCGAGATTGGAAGCAGTTCTTTTGAGTATGTTTGAAGGTGTAATGGTTATTGACAGCAGGGGAACAATTCTTTTAATGAATAAAACACTTAAAAACCTCCTGCATGTTAAGGAAGAACCTGTTGGAAGGAAACCGCTTGAAATAATAAGGAATATTGAAGTGCAGGAAATGGTAGATAAGGCATTAAAATTGAAACAAGGAGTCGAATCAAGAGAGATATCAGTTTTACTGCCGAAGGAAAAGGTTCTATTGGTGCATGCTACCCCTGTTATACGAAGCGGCGTTGCGGAAGGAGCGGTTTTGGTTTTTCACGATCTGACGCATCTTAAGCATCTTGAGAGAATCCGCCAGGATTTTGTAGCTAATGTTTCTCATGAATTGAGAACTCCTGTCTCCAGTATTAAGGGGTATGCTGAAACCTTATTGGAGGGAGCTTTGGAGGACAAGGAGATCGCTCTCGATTTTTTGAAAATAATTTATTCTGATTCCGATCAGTTAGCAAGATTAATTGACGATCTATTAAATTTATCTAAAATCGAGTCAGGCAAACTCAAGATGAATATTAAATCTTGCTCAATATTGTCCATAACCGAGAGAGTGGTGTCAGGACTATTGCGGCAGGCTAAAAATAAATCGGTTGAAATTATAATGGATATATCCAAGAACATATCTAATATCTTGGCTGACGAGGCTAGGATCGCGCAGGTTTTATTAAATTTGCTTGATAATGCAATAAAGTATAACCGTCAAGGTGGAAAAATTACAATAACGGCTGAAGAAGCGGACGCTTTCATTCAAGTCAATATTTCGGATACAGGCATTGGTATTCCTG
>JBDRNI010000172.1:0-4447 GCA_043811335.1 Candidatus Omnitrophota bacterium
CTTCATGATAAAAAACGGTCAAAAACACCCAATTTTCGTGCTCAGGGGTGTCCCCAAAAGGCATGTCCCCCAAGCAAAGTTTACAGCGCCATCTCAGCCGCGTCTTCGGCCCTTCTTACTTCCGGCATTGATCCGATGTCCACCGTCTCCATTGCCGGCAGAATGAGCCACAACTGGCCGTTAAAAAGCGCTTCAGGATTTTCCGTGAATATTCTCGCTGTCTCCTTGCTTTGCGTCAGCTGTTCAATAAGCGCGGCGATGCGTTTCAAGTTGCCGCGGTTCCCGTCACGGAGATCTATGAGCCCTACCCCAAGCGCGACGTGCGCGGGTATGGCGATATATCCGCCTTCCGAGGGAACGACCTCCCTGACAAAATCTATCTTTCCTTTCGCATTGTTCGTTACAAGAAACTGTTGTCTCTGCAAGGAAAAATTCAGTTTGTCTCCACCGTCCATGAAAACAACACCTCTCGTGTTTTCATCTATCTCATCCCCCATCCTGTCATAAACCTCCTGCAGATCTTTCAGCGTGCCGTCAAAGGTCTTCACTATCACGTTCTCAAACCTGTATTCTTTTCTCAGGCGGCGCGCCGTTTTCGGAATAGCGCTCCCGTGCTTCCCTGCGGACCTGAAATCCTTTTCCGCGATAACCACGACATACTTTTTTGCCGGGTATCTCGTGTGCGTCATTACATCGGTGGCCGGTTCTGTCGCGGCGGCTATATACTCTTCTGTCCTTGTCCGGACATCTCGTCTTTCCGGCGCGTTCATCATGCGCTTCATGACCGTCTCAAAACTTGTCACCTCGCACCATGCTTCGGCGCCTTCTCCTTTATATTCCACTTCAAATCCCATTTCCTCAAACAGCCTGCCCTTGTCAGCGTCAAACCGCGTGCGGTCCATCCGGCTGTACTTAAAAGCGTCCTTGATCACTCTATCTTCATCGCTCGCCACGGCAATACCGCGAAAATCTGTCATACTTAATTCCGCGTTATCAAAACAGACAACTTTATTGAAAACCGCACCCCGGAAATCCGCCCCTTTCAGATCAACATACAAGAAATGACAATAATCCATCCCGGTTCCCCTGAAATCGGCCCGTTGCATCTCAGAAAAATCAAAATTCACGCTCTGCATTTCCATGTTGCTTAAATCCCATCCCTTGAAATCAAACCCCCGGAACCTGGCGTATTCCAGCTTGACCCGCATGGCCCCTTTTTGCCGCTCCCGGACCAGCCGTTCCAGGGCTACGTAGTCTTTGTGTACATGCGGTATCTCTTCAACAAAATCCCAGTCAATAGCTTTCACATCCACGAGATCGCCGTTTTCGCCGGTTTTTACCATTATATTACCTTTCCTATCCACGTCAGGGTGCTCAAACCATTCATCCGTCGCCCTGTAACTTCTCAATATAGTTCTTACGATCCTTATATACTCTTTCTCCGCGGTCTCCGGGTCCATGTGCTCAAGCCAGCTGGACAGCGTCTGATATCCCAGAGGCAGGAGATTAAGTTCGTATACATAACCCTCTTTCGGCGGCAGCGAACCAACCTCATAGATATCCCCCCTGAACGCCGTATCAAAGAACGTCGGGCATGCGTATGACCGACGCGTTTTAAATAAACTTTTAACGTCATCATGATCGCACACTTCTTTCCTGATGATCTGCACCGTGCCCGCTTTGCCCGTGTATTCATACACGCCGTCCAATCGCGACGCCATCTTGATCTCATGCGGAATACCGTCTTCCACACGTTCAAATCGTTCGTTCCCATCAATGCCGTTTCTCTCTATCTCCTCCGCCATCTCGGCCAAGATCCCCGCTGTTTCCGGAGCTTCCCAGAGATCTATAACCGGCACTGCGGGCGGATCTTCTTGCGGGAGTTTTTCCGGTTCGGCGGCGGGAAAAGCTGAGGCGTCCGTATTTCCTGCGGCAGGGAGTCCGAGCAAACGTTCCGATATCATAGCGAAACTTGACACTTCGCACCATGTGTCATCCCCTGTTTCAACAAGCGTCACTCCATATCCCATATCCCTCAACAACTCTTCTTTATCGGCATCAAACCGCGTTTTGTGCATCCAGCTATACCCGAAAATGTGCCTGATCGCGTCATCGCTTTCAAAAACCGCTCCCCTGAAATCGGCTTCTTCCAGATTTGATTCGTCAAAAAAGTTGGGCCCTGTAAAAACCGCGCCCCTGAAATCAGCTCCTTTCAATCCAACATAGCAGAAATAACATCTTTCCAGTTCGGTTCGCCTGAGATCCGCTTGCGGCATCCTGACAAACTCAAATTTGACGCCTTGTACCTTCAACCCGCTCAGATCCCGTTCACCGTCCTTTTCCGTGATCTCCGTTATGTCCTTCCACCCGTCACGCGCAGGTTCTTCTAAAGCCATGTACCGTTCGCGCGTCTCCGGGACTTTTTTGAGCAGATCCCAGTCCACAACCTTTACGTCCACGGGGTTGCCTTCCGCGTCAAGTTTTACCATTACGTTGTCACTGTGGAGGTCAAGGAGAGCAAACCACTCTTCCGTTATCCGGAAACTCCATAATACCGCGCTCATTATGCGCCGGCCCGTTTCATTTGGCAGAGCCGCCACGGACATCGCTATGTATCCTAACGGTTCCAGGTTAAGTTCATAGACATACCCCGGCATTTTTTCGTCAAAGAATGTAGGGCAGGCGAACGGGCGTTCTGTCCGGAAAAAGTCCTTCACAACGTTAGCATCACGCACCTTTTTCCCGATAAGCCGCACCGTGCCCTCTTTGCCCGTGTATTCATACGTTCCCTCATAACACGTTCCGCCGTTGATCTTTTCCGAAACTTCGTCCATCCCTATCCGTCTGAATCGCGCGTTTCCTTCAATACCGTTACGTTCTATTTCTTCCGCCACCTCAGTAAGAATCTCCTTCATCCCCGGCGTTTCCCAGAAGTCTATGACAGGCACGGCAGGAGGATCTTTTTCCGGCGTTTTCTCTATCACGAGATGCATGTACCCGAGAGGATCCGTATATGCCTCATGCCCTGCTTCCTGCAGGTATTTCGCCGCTTTTCGCGCAAACAATGAGTCAACCGTAAGGCCGGCTTTTTCCGCTTCGCGGCAGACAGCGTCACGCCCCTCGTCACTTTTATCATAACCGCTCACCGCGTGCCGGAAGGCCCTGCTTACAAGCGATATTGTCTTCCCGCTTTCGGGAAACGGCTGATGAAAATAGGTCCGGGTGAGGTCCTCATTCCCGATCTCGCTGTTCCATAAAACATGCGGGTGCTTTAAGTATTCTTTTTCACCCGGTTTATCAAACCCGGTTCTCGCCACGAACTCGGATAAGACCATTTTCGCTTCCCCATTTATCACATATTTTTTAAAGACAAAAAACGTGTAACGGTCTCCCACAACGAGGATACCGCCTTCGTTCAGCTTCACCCCTATTCTTTCTACCGCGTCATTTGTTTCCTCGGCACTATAATACAGGAACACGTTAGCGGCCCGGACCACGTCAAGCCCTCCTTCCACGGGAAGTTCAAACCCGCCTTTCACGAACGTGAGGTTATCGCGCCCGGCGTCGAACCTCCTGACCGGATCGATCACAAGCTCATATTTTTCTCCTTTAAGATCTATTCCGCGGGATATCTGCTCCGTAAGTTGTTTTCTGAGAACCATCGCTTTTTCTCTTATGCGACTGTCTTCTTCCGGAAACATGGGTCTGGCGGAATCCCACCATGCCTCTGAGGAAAAACCTCCTATGACACGCGTTATTTCGTCTCTCTCATCAAAAAGAACGTGATATTGCTTTCCGGCTTCTTCCAGCACTATCATGTATGCCGGCATGTTCGTATCCACCCCTATCACCCGGGCCTTCCCGGATAACCGCTCGGCCAGCTCAACCGTGGTGAACGGCACGTACCCCACACCGAGGTTAACCACAACGGCATTGCCGAGAAGACCATTGTCTTCAAGATGCTTCTCAATAAACAGGTCCATAAAATGATTCCTGCCGGGTTCGGTCGTCCCAAGCGTTATCCTGCCGACGATCTCATCCTTTTCGGCCTGTGCAGCGGGATCGTCCCCCTCGTCCGCTGTCATGCCTGTTAATTTCCGCCAGAGACGCAGGAACCGAATACCATCGGTCAATTCGTCTTTCAGAACGGACGATACTTCTTCATACATTTTTCGGACAGAACCCTCATCGCCGAGATAAAACGCTTCTTCAAATTCCCCGATCAGTTTATCAAGTTCCGATATTTGTTCCGGGCGCATGTTTGTGCTTCTCAACCCGATCAGTTCATAATACATGTCTCGCACATCGTCCATTATCAATTCTATCTTCTTCATCCGCAAATATTCGGATTGCGGGTCTTCCAGGTCCGCAAGCATGTTTTTCAGGACCGCGGTAATAAGGTCATGCCCCTCTGCCGTCTCCGGACGCTTTTCCCCTCTCATCTCTT
>JBDRNI010000173.1:0-5665 GCA_043811335.1 Candidatus Omnitrophota bacterium
GCTTCAAGCGACTCAACCGATAGCCGTATGAGCTTATCCTCTTTCGCGCCCGGCCCCAGAATTTCCGTCAGCAATTGTTCATTATCGTCGATAAACGCCAGTATTCCGTCGGTTTTACCGAGTGATGTTGTTTCGCGCCGCGCTTCCTGATCAGTCGATTCCAACTTATCCTTCAATCCGGAGGCGGTTAAAACCGGAATGCTCGGAACGGACGATCCTGAGTCGTACACCCAGGATCCGATAAAATCCCTGATGAGATCCGTGACCCGGGAAATTTCTATTCTGAATGGACGGGAACCATCTGATCCGGGTTCCTCAGTCTTCGGGAAAAGGTTTCTCTCGGATGTAAGACACGTATAAAGATTAACAAGCGACAACCCTCCACCAAAAACAGCGAAGTCCTTCATCTCTTCAATATAGCCCTCAATATCGGATCCCGTGACCCACACGGCGTCAGGCGCGTCCGCATCGGTCTTCACTATCGCTGGTTGGCCCGCGAGCATGACCCCGAGATACGGCGCATCCGTAGCGTGCTTCTTTATCACTTCTTCAAGGGCTGATATTTTTTCAGCATCACTAAAATCAAGATGAGGGTTAAACCCAAAAGCTTCTTCCGGATCAAGCTTCACGGAAATATCATTAAACCTCAGACCTCCAAGGTCCACCATGTAATCCACATATCCGGGTAGAGCCAGGCACCAGTTACCGGCTTTCACTTCCTTGGCGATAATTTCCACGATCTCGCCTTTTTCGTTATACCGCACGTTGAGCTGAATGCCCCATCCTTCCGTAACGTGTTTAATGTCAAGTTTATACGCCTGAAAATGCCCCGAACCCGTGCTCGTCGTCTGACGAGACCCCGGTAAAGAATCGTTAACTAAAAATGTTTCATGCATCGTGCTTATCCTGCCATTTTTAGTGGATTCTTTTAGCTGTTCCGGGACCGCAATAAACCCGTGATTCATCGCGTACATCACGAGACGTTCTTTCGCGGCGTCAAAAAGCGCTCTGTCATCTATGGCGCCCTCAAGAATATTGCTCCCGAGTTTCTCCATGCCTTCGATGCCTCTCCAGTAAAACCCCGGGGCGCCTTCTTCCTTAACCTCTTCTATCCCCGCGAGTAGTGTCCGAATATCAATATAACTTTTTCCGCGTTTTTCGTTTTTAACCATTTTACTTTCATCCGCGGTGAGACGCATGCTTCTCGCCCCGGGGACATGCCTGTCTATCCACGAAAGGATCGTGAGCGTCTGGGCCGCCATCAGCTGAACTGCACGCGCGGCCGCGTCTCTCCCCTCTCCGCTTTCAGACACAATAAGCACCTTTTCCACCAGACCCGCAGCGAAATCCCTGATACTTTTTCCTTTCTCAGGAGCTATTTCATAAGCGTCAATAAGACGGTTGAATATTTTCGCCGGAACATCCAGATTCTCTTCCAGATGCTGAAACGCCGCGCTTATAAGAAAGATCTCCACGGCTTCTCGCGGCATCCCTTTCAGAACGTGATCTATAACTTCATATTCCGTAAGTCCCCTCAGGTTCGCTGTAAATAAAGAACGAACAATATCATCTTTCTGTCTTGCCGATGCCGCCTCTTCCCTGATTCTCTCTCTGACCTCTTTCTCCCTGATAGCGTAAACAAACTGTCTGAGGTCTTCCGCGGCGGTGGAATCAGCCCCGATAATACTGCTTAACCTCATTGACATCGCCTGATGATGCGAAAGTTTTTCAGGACCAAGACCCAAGGCCCAGATAATAACCTCAAGATAGGCCTCCTGGCTCCAGCTCTTCGGGATCAGCGTGTTACCGATAAAAGGCGCCTCAAAAGTGATAGGGATACCTTGCGCTTTTAAAAGCCCCTCACCGACACCTTCTCTCGGCGGCGCAAGGATTAAGGCGGCCGAGGCAGAAGCGTTCGCTTCCGGATAACCGGCTGCTTCCGATCGTCCGTCGGAATCCAACACCTGTATATCTGTCGCCGCGAAAAGTTCTATCTGTTCCTCGCGAGAAAAGTATGGCACGAATACCAACCGGCCCGTGTAATTTTTACCTTTCAGCCGCCTGATAAGGTCTATCAGATCCAGCGCCATCTTGCGGCTTTCGCTACTCTGGTGCTGAACGTTACCGTCTATCACGATCTGCACGCCCTGCCGCAGCAACGCCTCAATATTCCCGTCGGTAAACGCTCTTTTGAGTCCTGCTTTTTTACCCACAAATCGTCCTGAATAGGAAACGACCGGGAGATCCGGGTCTAAAAGAAACGCCCTGCCGAAGTTTATAGTAGGGTCCTCTGTAGAATAAAAAGTCCGGTTTTCAGGAAGGGACAATGAACTTTTCGCTATTTTTTTGGTTGTTTGGATCTTTTTCTCCAAAGTCAGATCTTTTCCATTAACAGTGGAACCGTAAAGACTTTCCATCATCCCCCGGAACACCCAGCTGCTTTCAGCTACATTATCGCCGTTAGCCACACCTATGATATCTACATCACTACCAAACCATTCATCATACATGGCTATATCATCGCGATGCGCATGGGAAACCGCTTCCTGCCAGTCAGCCCCCCGCAGGCCTCCGGAAGTCATGTCGTAACACTCAACCCATCCGCCGGCCTCGTGCTTGAAAAGCTCCCGGTATACAACGGGCACTTCCATGAAATCCATCACCGCGTCGCCGACGCCCCCTTCCAGCGGATATGTCTTGCGATTCTCATAAGTGTGTGTCTTGAAAACAAATATCCCGTCTCTAATGACAGGATCTATTACTGCTCGCCCGGCTGCTTTTTCCGCATCACGTCGCACTTTTCTATAAATATCAACAAGAGCGACATGCGGATCATTGAGACGGACTATTGGCGCGTTCCAGTTCGCCACGCCTCCTTCTCTTTCTCTTTTTGAAGCGCGTGATATGAATTCAAGGGTGGCTTTTGAGAAAAAAACCGCAAAGTCCTTCCATGTCGGAAGGCCTGTTTCCTCACGACTTTCTGCGGGGGATCTGTAATTATACACGGAATGCGTATAAAAGCTTTGTCCCTTTTCTCCAACATCCGCGATCAGATAGGTTTCTACTCCTTGATCGTCCACGCCCCGGCTGACAACTGCCTGCACGAGCTCTCCCCCCACGGTAACCGTAAAACGATCCACTTCCGCAAGACCGCTCAGGGGATGGTTTATATCTTTCGCATAATCAAGCCGATGGGGTTTACCATCCGCGCCTATCACGAACTGATAGCGCGGCTCAACCTGTTTATAACGGACACCGGTTCCTTTAACAAGCCTGCTTGTTGACGCGCCGAGGGATTGCTCTAATCGCCCGAGCCCGCCGCTAAGATCATGTATCTCAGGGGACACGTCCCAGACGGTTCTTCCTTCAAGATCCGGCGTGTGTTCCCGCGCCCAGCCCTCGGCGGGCGCGCCGGATCCATCAAGCATGAGCAGTAAATCGTTTATCAGGGTCTGACCGTGATAGTTCACTCCTTCTGCCCCGATCAATATGTCCACGAGCCGCTTTTGTTCCTGCATTGTCAAAAGCTTTACCGCCTTTTTCACGGGATAACGGCTTTCAACCGGATATTTATATAACTCCAAAGAAACCTCATCGCACACCGAAAGCATGTTTAAAAGCTCCAGGATATTGTTATTATCACCCGACATTGTCATGTGAAACGAGATCTTTTGAAAAAGAAACCACACGTCATTTTCCAGAACGGCGGTTCGGATCTCCTCAAGCGGCTCTATGACTTCTCTAACCATATTCAGGCGCCTCTGACGGTCTTCGGCGGAACCGTCACCAAGTCCGCGAAGATGCCTGTATTCGTCATTATCAAGAACCTCTTCCCGGAGCAGCTCGTTCTCGTCCATCATGATCTGCTTGAGCAAGAGCCCTCCTATATATATCGCGCCGTCGCGAACACCCGCATGCGCAATGTTGGAATGTTCAACATCGTCTTTCCACCCGAGGGCGGCGGAACCGAGAACTATTCTAAATTTCGCCGGCGCGCCCCTTACGGGATGCGACTTCATCCATGCTTCCAGATTTTCCTTTTGGTTTGGAGAAAAAAGCTCTCTGACATCCACTTCACGGCCGAGATATTCTGATCTGGGCGTTACCATGGAAACATAATCATCCACCCACTTAACTTTATTGGCTTTTAGAGCGCCGGTTTGTGTGTCAATATAGAGCTCTATCACACGCTTGCCCCTGATGTGTTCTTCTATCAAAGGATCCGTGACCGGCGCTTGCGTTCCTTTCAGGTCACGGGCGGTGTCTTGTCCGGCATCACCAAATCCTTCTTCAATAAATATTGCGAGATTCCTTATTACCGCCCACTTCTCCCCGCCGGGGACATTAAGAATATCATCACGGTTGGACCTGCAAACATGCGCTGTATAGAATTTTCCTGTAGCAGTATTTTCATATGTGATATATACGATCCCATCTTTTTCAAAGACCGTATTTGAAACGACATGTCTGCCAACCTGTATAGTTTCCCACTGATCATTAAAATCATTTTGAAAACGGCCCACGAAAGTATCTTTATCTATCTCGCCGAGATGATATTTCGCGACACTGAGTATCGCCGACATGAACGCCATATCTCCGACAACCGCTTCTCTGAATCGCGCGACTTCATCTGCTGAAGAGATCACATCGGCGGCGGAAGAGCTATCGCCGGGCTGAAAGACGTTATGCGAAGGACTCATAGTATTCTGGCTCGGCTGAAGACCCTGGACTGTGTTATTAAAAAGAAAAGTAAAAACGACAAGAAAAGATAGTGCGGAACGCGTGAACCAGTTTTGTCTGTGCATTGCATCCCCCCTTTTAGATTACTGCCTCTTTTATTTCTTACTGGTGTGTTTGTAGTTAGCGGAATTAATATTAACATATGCGAGGGGGGTGCTGTCAATGGAAAAATAGGGACGGGTCATTAGATCCTTCAGCTTCGCTCCCTTCGGCTTTGATCAGGACAGGCGGGACAGGCAGGATGACGAATTGGTGGGAAAATAGAATTCGTAGGGGCGAATGATCATTCGCCCTTGCTAAATAGGGCGAAATATTTTTCGCCCGTACGATGCAAGGGAGGTTGAAAGCAGTAGGGCACTTTTTAAGGTGACCTACTGCTTTTGCGTCTGTCGCCGTCGTGGTGTTTACATTAGGTCGCGGTGCGCGTTGGTTTCGGTCAAAATTACGTCGGCTTCTGTGCGGTGTATATCGTCTGCATCTACACGCGCCAGCATGACCCCGTCCGAAAGCGCCGTGGTCATGGCCAAGGCGTATTTTCCGCGATCAAGCAGGTGTTCTACCCTCTTGATCAACTCGTGTCCGATCAGCTCTACGAGAAAATGTCGTCCGGGACTCTTGCGGCTCTTAACCAGTATCTTCATGATGTCACCTCCGCCACCCGGCGCAGCGTTTTACGCTGACTCCTGGGCCTTTCGACTACAGCATGACTTCCGCCGCACCTTTGGCACTTTACGAAGAAAGGGGATGCTGTGTACCCGGTACTTCCGCATCTCATACATCTTACCCGTTCCATGGCTGCTGCCCTCCTTCTGAATCCACTGGTATTCAAGCAAGCTTTCCGTTCTCTTATTACAGTATACATTAAAAAAGGACATTTGTCAAGTTTTTTCAAATAAATGTCCTTTTTATCTTATCTTGCTGTGTG
>JBDRNI010000174.1:0-7440 GCA_043811335.1 Candidatus Omnitrophota bacterium
CCGCTCAATGAGCCATTTCACGGCCACGGCGGTATCAAGTCCGCCCGAATATGCCAATACGATCTTTTTCTTACCCATGAGTGCTCCTTTATATTACAGTGATCTGTGAACAGTGAACAGTGATCTGTGATCTGTGAGTTCAATAGCCCTCTTTTTCTGAAACTTAAACTTTCTACTCTATGCACTATGCTCTCTGCTCTATGCACTGATCACTGTTCACTACTCACTGTTCACTATAAGCTCTTATTCACTTCCCCAGCATCTTCAACAATATCGCCTTTTGGACATGCATGCGGTTTTCCGCTTGATCGTAAACAACGGAATTTTTTCCGTCAATCACGTCAGTGATCTCTTCTCCGCGGTGCGCCGGCAGACAATGCATTATAAATGCGTCATTACCGGCCGCCTTCATTAACCGGCGGTTTACCTGAAAATTTTCGAAATCCTTGAGACGCTTCTCTTTTTCCTCTTCCTTCCCCATGCTTACCCACACATCCGTGTATACAAAATTACTGCCCCTAACGGCCTCGTAGGGATCGCTGAACATCTCAATCTTTGCTCCTGTCTCGGCGGCGATTTTTAACGCCGTCTCGACAACATCCTGCGATGGACGGTATGCCGAAGGAGTGGCAACCCTCATGTTCACGCCGGTCTTGGCCGAAACCAGAAGAAGTGAATTAAGAACATTATTCCCATCGCCGACATATGCTATCGTGACGCCTTTCAGGGTCTTCATTTTCTCCATAACGGTAAAAATATCGCTGAGTGCCTGACACGGATGCGCAAAATCGGACAACCCGTTGATCACGGGTACGTCCGAATAACGCGCAAGATCCACGATGTCCCGGTGCGAAAAAACACGGGCCACTATGCCATCCACATACCGCGAAACAACACAGGCAACGTCCTTTACGGATTCCCTCGCCCCCATGTTGATCTCCCGCGGACTGAGATACAGCACATACCCGCCCAGTTGCACCATTGCCACCTCGAACGATATCCTTGTCCTGTTAGACGGTTTCTGAAACAAAAGCGCGAGTATCTTGTTTTTGAATACCTTTTTTTTCGCCAGCGGCGATTTTTTCAGTTTCCGGGCGGTCTTCAAAATATCAAATATCTCTCCGGATGTCAGAGACTCAAGCGTGATCAGATTTTTCATCTTCATGATTTCTCCAGCACTTTTGAGATTTTTCCGAGAGCGGCATCAATAAGTTCTTTTGTGACCGTGATAGGCGGCATTATCCGCAATATATTTTTCTGCGTGCAATTTATCAAAAGACCTTCTTCCACACACTTGTTCGTGATAACCGAAGCATCTTCTATGTCCAGTTCCACTCCCACCATCAGCCCTTTTCCTTTTATCCGGCGTATCATGGGATTATTTTCTTTCATATCATTAAGCCGGGCTGCAAGATACCGCCCCATCTCAACGGCATTCTGCAAAAGACCTTCTTCCTCTATGGCCCTGAACACGCCCAGGGCCGCAGCACATACAATTGGACTCCCCCCAAAGGTTGAGGCATGTGAACCTGCTCCCAGCGCATCCGCGCATTTCTCACCGACTACCAGGGCCCCGATCGGAAGACCTCCGCCCAGAGATTTGGCCAGTGTCATGGCATCCGGCACGATCCCGAAATGTTTATATGCGAACATCTCGCCCGTCCGCCCCATGCCCGTCTGGACTTCGTCAACAATAAGAAGGATGTCCTTTTCACCGCAGAAACGACTCAACGCGCGCATATATTTTTCATCAGGAACGTTAATACCACCCTCTCCCTGTATGGGTTCAATTATAACTGCAACGGTTTTATCCGTGACAGCCGAGACAAACGCGCCGATATCATTAAAAGGGACATGGCTAAAACCTTCGGGAAGGGGTGAAAACCCTTCTTTGATCTTATCCTGTCCGGTAGCGGTAAGGGTCGCCAGTGTCCGCCCGTGAAAGGATCCTTTCATCGTTATGATCTCATATCGCCGGTTCTTCCCGTAACGACGGGCCAGTTTTATTGCGCCCTCATTCGCTTCGGCGCCTGAATTCGCGAAAAATACCTTTCCGCAGAACGCGTGTTCTATTATTTTTTTTGCCAGGAGCGGCTGAACATCGTTATAATAATTGTTAGATACGTGCAGTATCCTCTTAAGCTGCCCCTCAATAGCTTCTAAAACCTTCGGATGCCTGTGTCCTATGCCGCTGACGGCCCATCCCGGGAAAAAATCCATATATTTTTTTCCTTCGGTGTCCTCAACCCAGACGCCGTCGCCCCTGACCAGACACAGATCCTGTCGGGTGTATGTCGGAAGAACATATTCGGCGTACATTTTTATGATACTGTTCATATCCATGGCATTTCCTTCCGTAACACCCTAACCCGATCAACGGCCTTTTTTTGCTGTTAGCCGTTTGCCGTTAGCTGTTTGTCCCAACGGCCATGAGCCAACAGCCATGAACTACTTTAGCAAGTCCCCGTATTTATTTTATCCCTGCACTATTTCCGTGCCCGTTCCCTCATCAGTAAATATCTCAAGCAGCAAGGCATGAGAAAGCTGCGCATCAACAATATGAGATTTCTTTACTCCGCCCGCAAGTGCATGAAGACACGCATCGGTCTTCGGCACCATGCCCCCCTCTATGATACCCTTTTTAATCAGCTGTTCCGCCTTACCCGCCGTCAGAGAATGCACAAGCGAAGAAGGATCGCCTTGTTTATCCAGAACACCCCTGACATTCGTCAGCACGACAAATTTTTCAGCGCCAAGCGCTACCGCGATATTGCTGGCAGCTTCATCGGCGTTGATATTGTAGAGCTTGTTATCATCCCCCTTGCCTACCGGTGATATTACGGGAATCACATTCGTGCCGATCAGCCGGTCCAAAACTGTCGTATCGATCTTCTCAACGCTGCCGACAAATCCAAGATTCGGCACTTTGTGCTTAACCGCCTGGACCATATTATTTTCTTTGCCGCTAAGACCGAAAGCCTTTCCGCCAAGTTCCGTTATCTCGTCCACGAGCGCCTTATTCACTTCCATCAGAACGGAATCCACTATATTCATGGATTTTTTACAGGTAACTCTGATCCCGTCAACGAATTTCGTTTCTATGTTGGTTTCCCTGAGCCGCGCGCTTATATCAGGCCCGCCCCCATGAACCAGAACCGGCTTCATTCCCGCATAAGACATGAACACGATATCCTGAAGGACCATGTTACGCGCGGATCTGTCGTTCAATGAACTGCCGCCGAACTTTATGACTATAATCTTGCCGAAAAACTTTTTTATATACGGCAACGCTTCAATAAGAATTTCACTTTTCCTGATCGCTTCTTTCATAACTTCATCCCTGCTCTCTGCTCTTGAACCGTAGGGCTCCATGTTATGGTGAACAGTGATCTGTGAACAGTTCGGATTCCGTTCTGGATTCCCTCTTTCGAGGGAATGACAGACGAGGCGTCCTTCGGCCCTCTGCCCTGATCACTATTCACTGATCACGGTTCACTACGCTCTCTGCTCCTCCGGCTCGCTTACGTCGTATAATGCGCGTTCATCCTGATATATTTCTTTGAGATCTCACACGAGAAAACAACCGCGGCGGCCTTTCCGCCGTGAAGATCGATCTCTATCAGCACATCCTTTCCTTTAAAAACCGGCGTTATCCTCTTTTTATCGGGCGCCGCAAAAGAACCTTTCCTTAAAAAAGTCACACCATCCAGCTTTATTTCCATTTTTTCGGGATCAAAAACGACCCCGCTGGCGCCGGCAGAAGACGCTATGCGTCCCCAGTTCGGGTCGCCGCCAAGAACAGCGCACTTAACAAGAAGCGAACCAGCCACGGATTTTGCTATTTTCCCGGCGTCTTTCCGGCTGCGGGCTCCACGGACACAGACCTCCATGAACTTTTCGGCGCCCTCTCCGTCCCGGGCGACCATCCGCGCGATGTCTATGCAGATAGAGTCAAGATTTTCCCGGAAAACCTCTAGATCTTTTCCGTGCCACTTGACCGTCTTGTTGCCGGCCGCGCCGTTCGCCAAAAGCATTACCGTATCATTGGTGCTCATGTCTCCATCCACGGTTAAAGCGTTGAACGAAACACCGACACTGCCGCTGAGCGCCTTCTTCATGACCCCCGCTGATACAGCGGCGTCTGTCAGAATATAACAGAGCATGGTTGCCATATTGGGTTCTATCATCCCGGCACCTTTTCCTACAGCGGTCATCCTGATCTTCTTTCCGTCCAAAACAAATGTCCGGCTCGTGATCTTGCGAAAGAAATCCGTTGTCATGATACCATCGGCCGCATCGATAAGGCCATCCGTGGACAATGCCGACACGAGCCGTTTCATTCCCTTTATCACCGGTTTCATGGGTATGGGCACTCCTATTACGCCCGTCGAAGAAACCAGAACCATGTCTTTCGGAACATTTATCAATTCCGCCATGGTTTTTGCCATTTTCCTGGCGTCATTCAGCCCTCTTGAGCCGGTCATGCAATTGGCATGGCCGCTGTTGACCACTACGGCCCTCGCCCAGCCGCCGGTCTTCTTCAGCTGTTCACAGGTCAGCACCAGAGGCGCGGCTTTGACCGCGTTGGTGGTGAAACACGCAGCCACTCTGCACGGTTTTTCAGAATAAAAGAGAGAGAGATCTTTTCTCTTTTTTTTCGCCCCGCAATGTATTCCTCCGGCCAAAAAACCTTTAGGAAGCTTATGCTTTTTCATTTGGATTACCGCTCTCCTCCGTGATCACCTTCTAACTAATAGGACAACAACCCGGCTCGTTCATTCACCCCGCACATTATATTCATGTTCTGCACGGCCTGACCGCTCGCGCCTTTAAGAAGATTGTCTATGACCGTGACTATAACGAGCATGCCGCCGGCTACCGTGATGCCGATATCACAAAAATTTGTGCCTGCAACATCCTGTATCTGCGGCATCTCGCCCAACGGCTTTACACGCACAAACAGTTCATCCTTAAAACGCTCAGCATACATCCCGTGAATCTCACTATCTTTCGGCAGACCTTTATGCTGAATATATATCGTTGACAGAATTCCACGACGCATGGGCACCAGATGCGGCACGAAATTCACGCGCGTATCCGTTTTCGCGACACCGGAAAGCACATGTTCTATCTCCGGCATGTGCTGGTGACTGTTCACTTTATAACATTTAAGGTTCTCATCGATCTGACCGTAGGATAACGCCAGAGAGGCATTCCTGCCGGCACCGGTCGCGCCGCTCTTGGAATCCGCTATGATCACAAGACCTTTCGCGGCCACCGTTTTAATGATCGGCAAAAGTCCCAAGATAATACTTGTCGGATAACAACCCGGATTGGCCACGAGCCCGGCATCGCGGATCTTCTCCCTGTTCACCTCAGGCAGTCCGTATACAGCGGAACTGATATTTCCACTGTCGGCATGCTTGGCGCCATACCACTTTCTGTATGTCTCCTGAGGCAAACGATAATCGGCGCTGAGGTCTACCACCTTTTTCCCTTTTTTAAGGAACAGGGGCGCTATCTTCATGGACACCGTATGCGGAAGCGCCAGAAAAACCAGATCACTTCGGGATGATACTTCATCTACATCAAGGTTTTTACAGACAAGGGATATTTTCTTCTTAAACCTCGGATAAATTTCCGCGAAATCCGTATCTTTTTCGACAATCGCCGATAAAGATACTATTTCCGCTTCCGGATTCCTCAAAAGAACATCCACAAGCTCTTCTCCCGTATACCCGGTTGCGCCGACCACTCCAACCTTGATCATTATCACTCCCTTACACTGTTGATTAGTATTTACCGTTTTCTTTGCCTATTTTCCGCAATATGCTGCCTCATATAACTTGATTATTTATAGTATTTTCCCGAAAAATCCCATAGAAATTTAAGTATAGAATATACTCTCTGCGGTGTCAACCAAAATCAGGTCTCAAATAAAAAAAACCCTCCGCATCGTTTGTTTTATTCAAATACGGAGGGTTGTTTATGAGCGATTGCGTTATCGTAAAATTTTTGCTGACTTTTTATCTCTCGCCCTTTTGCCTTTCGTTAACGTTTCGAGAACTGGAAGCTCTTACGTGCGCGTTTTTTTCCGTATTTTTTTCGTTCCTTAGCTCTGGGGTCACGTGTAAGAAAGCCGGCCTTTTTCAGCGCTCCCCTTGTATCCACATCAACCTTCAGAAGAGCTCTTGCGATCCCGTGTCTGAGAGCTCCAGCCTGTCCGCTCTGCCCGCCGCCGGCTACCGTAGCCTTAACATCAAATTTGCTCAAATTCCCCGTTACCTCCAGCGGCAGCAAAACACTGATCCTGTGCGTTTCCCTGGGAAAAAACTCTTCAAACTCTCTTTTATTGACCTTTATTCTCCCTTTTCCGGAACGCATTCTCACTCTTGCTGTGGATTCCTTGCGCCGGCCGACAGCTACATATTCAACTAATTTCGCCATCCTCAGATTTCCTTCCGTTTCGGCTGCTGCGCCACATGCGGATGTTCTGCACCCACATAAATCTTCAACCTTTTCAACATGAGCGCACCCAGATTACTTTTGGGAAGCATCCCCTTAACCGCGTGCCGTAAAATATATTTCGGATCTTTCTCAAACATTTTTTCGTAAACCGTTTCCTTTAACCCGCCGGGATACCCGGAAAATCTCTTATAAATCTTCTGGGTTCGCTTATTCCCGGTGACCTTTATTTTTTCGCAATTTATTGCCACGACCCCGGCCCCGGAATCCACATTAGGAGTAAAATCCGGACGGTATTTCCCCCTTAACAGCACGGCTATTTCAGTGGCCACTCTGCCCAGGATCTTATCGCCAACATCCACTATAAACCATTCATGCCCGGCTTCGCCGGTTTTCGTCATTTTCGTTTTCATATCTGCCTCTACACGTTCCTTTTATATACGATTCGGAACAGTAAAATTAACACATTTGGCCGGGCTTGTCAAGACCTATTTCCCCTGCAAACCGTCCTGTATAGAGACCTTACCGGCCCCTTGTAAAACGACTCAAAGGTTTCCTGAATGGATTGTTTTGAAGCTCCTTTTTTCGTCGCATTTGTCTTCTTTACCTGCCCTCTACCGCTCGTGATCTCAACCTTGTGAACATGTAATTTCGCCCCCATTACTCACCCCCTTCTTTCTTTTTACTGAAAAGCACTTTCCCGTCGTTCTGAACAATAAAAGTTACCTTGTCCCTTCTTCTTATCCCGAAATATCCCTGCAATGCTTTCGGAATAAAAATCTGGCCCCTGTCAGAGACGGTCGCATTAAACTGAAATCTGAACGTTCCCCTCATACCCTATCATCCCCCGTTTTGATCTTGTAACAAGTATACATCAAGTATAAATACTTGTCAAGTTGAAACAAAAAAAATGGCGAAATCCTCGTCATCAAAAATATGAAAATGAAATTCGTAGGGGCAGGGTTCCCCTGCCCT
>JBDRNI010000175.1:0-10092 GCA_043811335.1 Candidatus Omnitrophota bacterium
ACGGCGCCCCGCCGCATGGGGGTATTGCGTTCGGATTGGACCGTCTGCTCACGATTTTTACCGGGGATTCGTCCATCCGGGACGTTATTCCGTTTCCCAAAACGCAAAAAGGCGGTTGTCCTCTTACCGGGGCGCCTTCACAGGTAGCGGAAGGGCAATTAAAAGAACTTGGTATAAAGGTGATAAAATGAAAAGGGGGTTGTCATGTACAAGATGATAGTGGTGTTGATCGGTATGGCGCTTCTCGTGTCCGGATGCAAGAAAGACAAGATACGAAGCGGAGTGGATGTCTACACTTTTACGAAAGACCGGGTAGACCAGCAGGTTGATGGGAATCAAGGATATGTGAAAGGGAAAGTACCGGCCGTTCCCGAGAAAAAAGGTATTCCCCAAAGAACGATGATAGGTGTGGATGTGGAACTACCCTCAATTTTTTCTGATGGTGATGACGAGCAAAAACAGGAAAAAACGGTCAAGAAAGAATCAACATGGAAAATGCCGTGGGAAAAAGAAGGAACCCCGGAGTCAAAAGCGGTAGGAACCGCTAAGGGATCCGAAAAAAAGGAAGAAGAAACCCCGAAAATAGAAAAAAAGATAGCGGAAAAAAAGATAGAAGAGACAAAGAAGGCGCCTCCGGCGCCGAAAAAGACAGAAAAAGAAGAAGAGGAAGAGTGGATAAAGTAAAGATCACGGAGATAAATGGCTGATATAACGATACGGCTGAAAGACGATTCCGAAGCGCGCATGCTTTTTGGGAAACATGACGAGAACCTGAAAAAGATCGAGGATGCTTTTGGCGTCAAGACGGTATTCCGCAATGGTGAACTTAAAATATCATCGGGGAATAAGGCGTCTCTGGCGAAGTCGGAGAAGATCATAAACGGGTTTCTCGCGGTGATACGAAAAGGCGGGCATCTGTCTTCGCGCGACATGGATTACGCGTTAAAGAACACGGAGATCTCGATAGGGCTGGATGATATTTTTCTGGACCGTATACAGGTAAGTTCCAAGCGGGCGTATATCACTCCCAGGAGTGAGGGGCAGAAATATTATATTGAAGCCATCAGAAAACATGACATGGTTTTCGGGATAGGCCCGGCAGGAACCGGCAAGACTTATCTTGCCATGGCCATGGCGGTCAATGCACTTAAAAAAAACCTGGTTTCGCGCATCATACTTACAAGACCGGCGGTTGAGGCGGGTGAAAGCCTGGGGTATTTGCCGGGCGATATTTACGAGAAGGTCAATCCTTATCTCAGGCCGTTATACGACGCCCTTTATGACATGGTTGAGCCGCACATGGTGAAGGATTATCTTGACAGGGGAATAATCGAAGTGGCCCCGCTGGCTTACATGAGGGGAAGGACCCTTAATGATTCGTTCATAATAATGGACGAAGCTCAGAATTCTACGCCCGAGCAGATGAAAATGTTTCTGACACGTCTGGGATTCGACTCAAAGACCGTCATAACGGGGGATGTTACACAAAGCGACCTTCCGAGGGGAAAAAAGTCAGGCCTGGTTCACGCGACATCGCTTCTTGCAAAAGTGAAAGGGATAGGATTTGTCAGGCTTAAAGGGGAGGACGTGGTCAGGCATGAACTCGTTCAACAGATCATAAGGGCGTACAAGGAAGAGAGCGAAACGAGAAATGAATAAAAACAACTGGTTCGGGGTCTTGAAGAAATTGGTCAGGCGGCAGGAAAGCGTTTCCGTCCTACTGATCTTACTGTTTATCACGGCGGCGCTTTTCAGCGTGTTTATTAGCCCTCATTTGTATCAGGAAAAGATACATGAGGGGGACATAGCCCTCAAGGATGTGTATGCGCCTTACGATTTTTCCTATTTTTGGAAGATTGACGAAGACAGCACGCTGAAAGCGAAAGAAGCGGCTTCCGCGGACGTTCCTTATTTTTTCAAGCGGGATGTTGCCGCCGAAAAAAAGGCGCTGACCGGGATCAATCATTTTTTTGAGCTTCTGGATATGGAGAGAAAGAGGGCTGTTCCGGTCGGAGAGAAGGTAAGCGGGTTAAAAGACGGCCTCGGCAAAGAGCTGCCGGAAAAAAACATGAAACTTTTTCTGGAATACCCTGATGAGGGAAAACTGAGAGATAAAGTTCTGTCCGTGTTTGACAGGATTTTTCTCATAGGATATATCAGCACGGAAGACGCGGAACGCCTGGAAGAGAAAAAGATCCGAAAGGTAAGCGTTTTTAACGAGAATACGGGTGATGAAATAAATCGTTCTCCGCAAGATCTCCTGCAAAAGGCCGGCATGGAGACGGCCATGGATGAATATATCTCCGAACAGTTCGAAGACGCCCGCAAGATGAAACAGCCGGTGTTAGACCTGGTTACCGAATATATCCGTCCGAACCTTTCACCCGATGAGAAAAAGACGGTCGCGCGCAAAGAAGAAGCCGTCAAAAAAGCCAAACCGATATATCACAGATGGACTATAAAAAAGAACGAGCTCATTATAGAAAAAGGGAAGAGGGTGGACGGCAGTCATATCGCCCAGATGTCTCAACTCAGAAGGGTATTTCGGCCGGGGATAACGCCGACCTTCTTTTTCGGCGTGCTGCTTCTTTTTCTGTTGCTTTGTCTGGTTGCGGCTATTCATTCATTGTTCAACCAGAAAGAGAATTTTCTCCGGAATACAAGAGACATTGCGATCGTCCTTCTGAACATGTTTGTCATGATAGTCCTGGCAGATTTTATCATGCGGTCGCCGCAGCCCACTTACTTTATCCCCATGGCCGGCATGGGCATGATCATCACTCTTCTTGTCGGTTTTAACGCGGCGTTTATCAGTGTTGTTCTGATGAGCATACTGATATCCCTGCTTGTCGGGGGGAAGATCGAAGTGACCCTCGCTCTAATGGTCGGAAGCACGGTGGGGATGTTCGCCGTTAAAGACGCTCGCCGCCGCGGGAAAATACTGTTGGCGGGCCTCTTGGCGGGTCTGGCAAAATTCGTTGCGATCATCTGTATAGGGCTGATTAACGACATGGAACTTGATTTTTATGTGAAAGACGGTCTTTGGGGGATAGCCAGCGGAATTTTTTCGGGATTCATGGTCATGGGCCTTTTGCCGGTCTTTGAATATATTTTTAAGACCCCCACGAATATCAGTCTGCTGGAGTTGTCGGATCTGAACCATCCGCTTTTAAAGAAGCTGGCAATGGAAGCGCCGGGGACGTATCATCATAGTATCATGGTCGGGAACCTCGCGGAAGCGGCCTGTGACTCAATAGGAGCGAACAGTCTGCTGGCGAGAGTGGGCGCGTATTATCATGATATCGGTAAAATGTCCAAGGCCGAATATTTCAGCGAAAATGAAATGGGATCCGGCTCCAGGCACTTAAAACTGGCCCCTTCAATGAGCGCGCTGATCATAGGTAAGCATGTAAAAAACGGCGTGGAGACTGCCAAAAAGTATAAACTAAACGATAGGATCATAGATTTTATTACACAGCATCACGGGGACAGTCTCATATATTATTTTTATCAGGAGGCGGTAAAAAAGGCGGGGGATGGAGCAGTGCTGGATAAGGAGAATTTTCGTTATCCGGGGCCGCGGCCGCAGACAAAAGAAAGCGCGATCATTCTTCTGTCTGATTCCGTTGAGGCGTCGAGCCGCACGCTCAGTGATCCCACGCCGTCAAGCATCAGGAATCTCGTGCGGAAGATAATTAACAACAAGTTCATTGACGGACAACTTGACGAATGTGATCTTACTCTCAGAGACATGCACGAGATAGCGGACAGTTTTGTGCGGGTTCTCATGGGTGTGTTTCATTCAAGACTAAGTTATCCCGAGGATGTTACAAAAGAACAAAACGGAATGTTGCCGCATGACAATGCGAATAACAATAAGAAACCGAAATACGAAGCGGAAGATTGATCTTTCAAAAGTGCGGAAAGCCGCGACGGCTGTTCTGGAGGCATTTAAAAAAGACCGGGCGGCGATAAACATAGTATTTTCCGGGAATGCGGAAATACGGGTCCTTAACAGGAAACACCTCGGGCACGACACCGCCACGGATGTGCTTGCTTTTCCCGCGGGAGAGGCGCCTGTGGCAGATCCGGAGCGCTTGGGAAAACGGACGCGCAGTTTTCTCGGGGATGTGATCATCTCATCGGATAAAGCGGCTGAACACGCGAAGATCTACGGAACCGCTTCGGAGGAAGAAATAATTCGTTATGTGATACATGGCATGCTGCACCTTCTCGGATATAAAGATAATGATCGAAAAAGCAGCGCGGCGATGAGAAAAAAAGAGAATGAATTTTTACGAAAAACCGGAAAACAGCCATAACAAGGGTTTTATTCGCAGTGTGAATGCCGCTCTGGAGGGAGTGGTTCACACGCTCCAGTCCGAGAGGAACATGCGGATACATTTTCTGTTGGGATTTCTGGTTCTCATAGCGGGCATTTATTTTAACATAACGGCTGTGGAATTCATGCTGCTGTGTTTTGCCGTTACGTTTGTTCTGGTCGCGGAAATGTTCAATACGGCTATTGAACGCACCGTGGAGCATATCGGGGCAGGGGCAGCACGTTCTTGCAAAGATCATAAAGGATATTGCCGCAGGAGCCGTTTTTGTCAGCGCGATCAACGCGATCGTAGTGGGATACATTCTTCTGGCCAGACGCGTGGGACGGTGCATTGATGAAAAAGCTTTTTATATTGTCAAACAATCCCCATGGCATATAACTCTGATAGTGTTTCTGGTTGTTATCGGTCTGGTTCTACTTATAAAGGTGGCGCGCAGGGAGAAACATCTTCTGTCGGGCGGCATGCCGAGCGGACACGCCGCTGTCGCGTTCGCGGTCTGGGTCGTGGTTTCTCTTGTCACGGAGAACGCTCTCGTGAGTTTGCTGGTGTTTTTTCTCGCGGTTCTTATCGCGAAGAGCCGAGTGGTCAGCAAAATACATTCTCCGATTCAGGTCTTTGCGGGCAGCGTTCTGGGCGCGTTGGCGGCTCTTATTGTGTTTCAGTTGCTATGTTAGTGAACAGTGATCAGTGAGTAGTGAACAGTGAAGTAAGCCGGAAGTTGGCTTTGACCTGTTAAAAAAGGCGGTAGATCATGGTAAAAGAACGAAAATGGAATAAACCGATAATCAACTTCATAAACGGGATCGCGATATTGTTACCGATAGTCGTTACCGTAGCGCTCGTAAAGTTTTTGGTGGTACAGGTGAACAATCTTGTGCTGAACCCCATCATAAAATCCCTGACCCTTGTTACAGGGGAAATGCAGCGGGTCTATCTCGCGAAATCCCTGATCTTTTTTATCGTGATATTTGCAGTAATGGTTATAGGATGGGCCGCGAAGATATTGTTCATTAACCGCGCTTTTTCATCCGGAGAGAGGGTTCTTTTAAGGGTCCCGTTTCTCGGAAGAATATATAACGCGGCGAAACAGATATTCGCGGCGTTTATAGGCCATGGGAAGACGATCTTTAAACAGGTCGTGCTCGTGGAATACCCGAGCAAGGGACTGTATGCGCTGGGTTTTACGACAGGGATCACGAAGGGTGAAATAAGAGACGCTATGGCGGGAAACGGTATCAACGTGTTTATTCCGACTACTCCCAATCCAACGAGCGGGATGTTTATAGTCGTGCCGAAAGAGAGCATACGTTTCCTGAAGATGAGCGTGGAAGAGGGCATGAAAATGATCGTTTCCGGGGGGGCCGTATCTCCGGATTTTCAAGAGCCGTTATTGAAAGAATAAGGGGCATGGCACAACAGGAAACCGAAGGAATTATTCTCCGAAAATATTGCCTGAGAGAGACCAGTTATATTCTGGCCGTGTTTACGAAGGCGTTCGGAAAAATAAGAGGGGTTATCAAGGGGGTTCGCGGATCTTCAGCAACCGCAGGCGGAAACCTTGAGATCTTCACGCGGTGCCGGGTTTTATTTTACAGAAAAAAGAAAAGCTCTTTGGATCTGATCACGCAGTGTGAGGCGATGGAACCGTTTCTTTCGGTAAGAAATGATATTGAAAGAGTGACATACGCCAGCTATTTTCTGGAGTTGATAGACGCAATGACGGATGAGCATGATCCGAACGAAAAACTTTATAATGTACTTTTGGAGAGCCTCAGGTTAATGGGGACTTTCTCGAGCGCGAAAAGAATTGCCAGAATATTTGAATTGAAAATGCTTGACGCGTTGGGGTTAAGCCCGCGCCTCTCGAGTTGCACCGGGTGCGACGGAGAGGTTAAGGAAGAGGCGAAATTCAGCGTGGAGAACGGGGGAATGTTGTGCGTCCAGTGCAGTTCCCGGTTAAAAACGGGAATGCGCCTCTTGCCGGGAACCATGAACTTCATGCGGCGCATACAGATCAGCGAGTTGGCTAAAACCGCCGGCATTAAGGTGACGAGAGAAGTGGGGAGAGAAACAGAGGAAGTTCTCGGGAAATTCTTAAAATATCATGTGCCCAGGACGTTCAGGTCGCTTAAGTTTCTTGAGCAACTTGAGAAAACGGGTGTGGTGTAAAGAAGGCGGAAAAAGATGGATAAAGTAACACTGAAGGACATAACGAATCTTTGCAAGAGGCGGGGTTTTATTTTTCAGAGCAGCGAGATCTATGGCGGCCTCGGAAGCGTTTGGGATTACGGTCCGCTCGGTGTTGAACTTAAAAAGAGCGTGAAGGACATGTGGTGGAAAAGCATGGTGTATGACCGTGATGACGTTGAGGGTCTGGACGCCGCGATCCTGATGAATCCGGAAACATGGAGAGCCTCGGGCCATGTCGGGTCGTTTGCGGACATGATGGTAGATTGTCTAAAGTGCAAGAAGAGATTCCGGATCGATTCTTTTAAGGGTAAAAAATGTCCGGAATGCGGCGGCGATATTACCGATCCAAAAGGGTTTAACCTGATGTTCAAGACGCGTTTCGGGGCCGTGGAAGGCGAGGCGCAAGAGGTTTATCTCAGACCCGAGACCGCTCAGGGAATATTCGTGAATTTTGAAAATATACTGAATGCCGGCCGGCGCAAGCTTCCGTTCGGGGTTGCCCAGATAGGCAAGGCCTTTCGCAACGAGATCACCACGGGTAATTTCACTTTCCGGAGCCGGGAGTTTGGACAGATGGAGCTTGAGTTTTTTGTTAAACCGGACGAAGACGAAAAGTGGTACGAGTATTGGCTCGGTGAGCGCATGAAGTGGTATGCCTCGCTGGGTATCAGAAAAGAAAATCTGCGTCTGCGTGAACATGCCGAAGAAGAACTGGCGCATTACGCGAAGAAGTGCCATGACATAGAGTTTCTTTTTCCGATGGGATGGTCAGAACTGGAAGGCATAGCGAACCGTAAAGATTATGATCTGAGCCAGCACGCTAAAATAAGCGGGAAGGATCTCCGGTTTTTTGATGATATCGAAAACAAGCGCTATGTTCCATATGTTATAGAGCCTTCAGGCGGAGTGGACAGAGCCGTGCTTGCATTTCTTATAGATGCGTATAGGGAGGAAACTGTAAAGGAAAGGAAACGAGTTTATCTTTCACTTGATAAGCGACTTGCCCCGATCAAGGTGGCGGTTCTACCTCTTCTCAAGAACAGACCCGAGATAGTGGAAATGGCGCACAGGATCCGGGATGATATTAGAGGGAATTATCGGGTGGTATATGATGATACGGCCGCAATAGGCCGCCTGTACCGGCGCCAGGACGAGATAGGCACGCCGTATTGCGTTACCGTGGACGTGGATTCTCTGAATGACGAAAAAGTAACCGTCAGGGACAGAGATACGATGGAACAGACAAGGGTCGCGGCGGCGGGGCTTAAAAAGTTTTTTGAAGAAAAATTAGGTAAATAGACGGGGTGAGGTTCACCCCCGCAAAAAGACAAGAGGAGGAAGAGGGTCAAATGGTCAGAAAGAATTCGAAAAAAACGATGAAACGCAGTGCGTCCGGAAAGGACGTGTATTATTTTGGCGGCGGGAAAGCCGATGGTAACGGCAGCATGAAAAATCTTCTGGGGGGGAAAGGCGCGAACCTTGCGGAGATGGCGGGGCACCCCGCTTTGAAGCTACCGGTGCCTCCGGGGTTTACGATAACCACCGAAGTATGCACTTATTATTACCGTCATGGCGGAAAATATGCGCAGGGTCTTAAACAACAGGTTGACGCTGCCATGAAGAAGGTTGAAAAGGCAATGGGTAAAAAATTCGGGGATCCGAAAGACCCGCTTCTTGTTTCGGTGCGTTCCGGGGCGCGTCAATCCATGCCCGGGATGATGGAAACCGTTCTGAACGTCGGCCTGACGACGAAAACGATCAAGGGTCTCATAAAGCAGTCCGGCAGCGAAAGGTTCGCTTATGACGCATACCGGCGTCTAATAACCATGTACTCTGATGTTGTCATGGAAAAAGCGGCGGATGTTGAGACCGAAGAGGGTAAAGGGATACGTCAGCAGCTTGAAAAATTACTGGCTCAGAAAAAGAAAGAAAAAGGCGCTAAGCTTGACACGGATCTTAACGCAAAAGATCTTAAAGATCTGTGTGAGAAATATAAAAATAAAGTGAAACAGGTTCTCGGAAAATCTTTTCCGGACGATGCGACTGAACAGTTATGGGGCGGGATAGGAGCGGTATTTTCATCCTGGAACGGGAAAAGAGCCGTGTCGTATCGCCGCTAGAGAATATACCCGGAGAATGGGGAACGGCCGTTAATGTTCAGACGATGGTATTCGGGAACATGGGAGACCAGTCAGCCACCGGAGTGGGATTCACGCGCAATCCCGGCAATGGGGCCGGCGGTTTCTACGGTGAGTATCTGATCAATGCTCAGGGAGAAGATGTCGTGGCCGGCACGCGGACACCGGCGCCGATAAACAAGAACTCGCAAAGTTCTCACAACAAGCATGAGGTGATGCTTTCGGATTTCCAGCCGAAGGTATATAAACAGCTTGCTGCTATCCAGAAAAGGCTTGAGAAACATTACTGTGACATGCAGGATCTTGAGTTCACCATAGAGAACGGGCGGCTTTTTATTCTGCAGACCCGTAACGGAAAAAGGAACGGTCCCGCAGCCGTGAAAATGGCCGTTGACATGGTGAAAGAAAAACTCATCACAAAAAAAGAAGCGGTCATGAGGGTGAAACCGGAACAGCTTGATGAACTTCTTCATCCGATAATAGATCCGGCGGCCGAAAAAAGCAACAGGCCTCTGGCAAAAGGGCTTCCGGCCGGTCCCGGAGCCGCGAAAGGCGTGATTGTCTTTGATTCAAACCGGTCTGTTGAATGGGCGAAAAGTGGCAAGACGGTCATACTTGTTCGCGAAGAAACGAATCCCGAAGACGTGGAAGGCATGAGAGCGGCTCAGGCTATTCTCACGGCGCGCGGAGGCATGACGTCCCATGCGGCGCTTGTCGCACGCGGTTGGGGAAAATGCTGCATAGTCGGCTGCAGCGACATGGAGATCAATTATGCCAAGAAGACCGTTGAGATCGGAAAAGTTGTCCTGAAAGAAGGCGATTGGGTCACACTTAACGGAACAAAAGGGCTCGTGTACAAGGGCTCACTGCCGATGATAGACGCGACAAAGGAAAATAAGGAACTGTACAATTACCTCAAGATCTGCGATTCCGTCCGGAAGATGAAGATCAGGACGAACGCGGATACACCGGATGACGCCCGGAAAGCGCGTGAGTTCGGAGCCGAAGGCATAGGCCTTTTCAGGACTGAACACATGTTTTACGGGAAGAACTCTGAAAAGCCTCTTTTCAAGCTCCGTAAAATGATACTTTCCGATTCCGTGGAGGAAAGAGAAGCCGCGCTTAAAGGGCTCTTTCCTTATGTGAAGTCCGACATAAAAGGAACGCTTGAGGCGATGGAAGGCCTGCCTGTTACGATTCGGCTGCTTGACCCGCCGCTTCACGAGTTCGTTCCGCATCAGGAAGATCAGCTCAAGGAGCTTGCTAATAGCCTGAATATTGATATGGCCGATCTTGAAAAACGCATCGCCGCACTTAAGGAAAGCAATCCGATGATGGGGCACCGCGGTGTTCGTTTGGGCGTGACGTACCCCGAGGTTACCGAGATGCAGGTCAGGGCTATTCTTGAGGCAACGGCGGAA
>JBDRNI010000176.1:0-3087 GCA_043811335.1 Candidatus Omnitrophota bacterium
TATGGGGATTACAACATGGTAGTGGCTCGCGGGGGAAACATAAGCGTTTTTGGCCGCATAGACACGGAAGAAGCCCTTATTTATGCGCAACAGGATTTTGTCGCCGTGCAGTGGGGGGCTGTCGTGGATATTAGCGGTATCATGCTTGCCGGCCGCAAGATAAACATTGACAACGTGTTTGCCAATATTGATTACAAGTATATTCGAACGATTCCTTCCGGTACGGGTACGGGCGACAATGGAACAGAAGTCGAGATCGTCAGCTGGAACCGATAGATACCGGCGAGACGCTATTTGAACTTGACAAGATTTTCACTATCTGATACCATTATACGGTATTTTAAGCTTCTCTAGACCAGTTCTTTTGCTGTAACTTTTTACTATAAAATGACTTATGGAACCGCAGGGGGTAGTAATGTATGCGATAATGGAAGTGAACGGTACTCAGGTAAGAGTTGAAAAAAATGACAAGATCACGATCAACAGGCTGAAAGAACAGTCCAAAAAGACCTTTAAGGTAAAAGAAGTGCTTTTCGGAAAAAAAGGCACCACGTACTATGTCGGAACACCTTATGTGAAAAACGCTTTTATTGAATGTGAGATAACAGGAAATAAACGCGGCAAGAAAGTTATCGCGTTTAAATACCGGGATAGAAAGAGTTCTCAGTCGAAAAAGGGGCATCGCCAGGAGTTGACGGAGCTTAAAATCACGGATATATCTCTGGCGTAGACCGCCGGAAAAACAGTAATAACGATCAGGAGAAGTCATGGCGCATAAAAAGGGTCAGGGATCATCACGTAACGGCCGCGATTCTAATTCTAAGCGGTTGGGTGTTAAACGTTTCGGGGGACAGAGCGTAACCTCGGGAAGCATACTTATCCGACAGAGAGGAACGCGATACACTCCGGGCATGAATGTCGGAAAAGGGAAAGACGACACGCTTTTTGCTAAATGTGCCGGTGTTGTTACTTTTTCCGGTACGCGTATCGTGAGTGTAATTCCCGGTTAAGATGTTGATAGATCAGGCAAAGATTTACGTTGCAGGTGGTAATGGCGGCAAGGGCTGCCACAGCTTCTATAAGGATATTTTTCACCGCAGAGGTGTTCCTGACGGCGGGGATGGCGGCGATGGTGGGGGTGTGGTGATTGAAAGTGACCGCAGCCTCGGGACGCTTTTGGACTTTAAATATCAGCAGCATCATAGAGCTGATTCCGGTAAGCATGGCGGATCCAACAGAAAAAACGGACGAAGAGGCAAGGACTGTCTGATAAGGGTTCCTGTGGGGACCGTGGTCAGGGACGAGGCGAACGGTTTTGTGGTAAGAGATTTCACGGTCGAGGGCGAACGTGTCGTGGTAGCAAAAGGCGGCGCCGGCGGCAAAGGAAACGCAAAGTTGAGTTCTGCCACGCTGGGTGAAGCGGGCCAGATCAAAACGCTCCTGCTAGAGTTGAAACTCGTGGCTGATGCCGGGATTATCGGGTTTCCCAATGCCGGAAAGTCCACGCTTGTTTCACGCATATCAAAAGCCCATTCCAAGATTGCACCATATCCTTTCACGACGCGAAGCCCAAAACTTGGGGTTGTAAAATTTCATGAAAGATCGTTCGTGGTGGCGGATATGCCGGGCCTGATAGAAGGCGCGCACGCCGGACGCGGACTTGGGGACCGTTTTTTACGGCATATTGAAAGAACATCCGTTCTTGTGCATGTCGTTGACGTGTGTCCCGCGGACGGATCAGCACCGGCAGAGAATTATTTTAAGTTGGAAAAAGAACTTGAACTGTACAGCGGAGCCGTGTGTGACAAACCACGCGTGGTGGTCGCGAGTAAAGTGGATCTTCCGGGAGCCGATGAAAAAGCGAAAGAATTTGCTCATGCGATAGGTTGTGAGGTCTATCCCATTTCCGCGTTAAAGGGGAAGGGCTTGTCGGAGCTTATCGGTGAGATTTACCGAAGGATTGAAGATGTCAAAAAAGAAACTCAAGAGAATAACGGTCAAGATTGGCACTAGGGTTCTTACCGGCACGCGGAGCGGGATCAACCGCAAGACAATAGGACGACTTGCCGATGAGATATCCGCACTGATGTCAAAAGGGATCGATGTTGTTGTGGTTTCCTCCGGCGCGATAGGAGCCGGTCTCGGACTGATGAAACTTGAGAGGAAACACAGGTCGCTTTCCGAATTGCAGGCAGTCGCGAGCATTGGTCAGAACCATCTCATGGACGTCTACAACGAAAACTTCAACAGAAAAGGCTTCGCCGCGGGACAGATACTTCTCACCCAGGACGACTTTAACGATCGCAAGCGTTTTTTAAATATACGATATACGCTGAACACTCTTCTGAGATTAAGGGCGGTGCCCGTGATCAATGAGAATGATTCGGTAGCGACCGATGAGATACGATGCGGCGACAATGACCGGCTTTCCGGGCTTGTCGCGGATCTTGCCGATTCCGACATGCTTATAATACTTACGGATGTGGAAGGGCTTTACGATGATAAAGGAAAAGTTATCAAACATGTTGGGCAAGGCGTGAAAATAAAAGATGATCTTGCGGGTTTTTGCCGGAAAAAGTTAAACTCCGAAGGCACCGGCGGGATGGTTACAAAACTTGAAGCGGTCAGGAATGTCGTGAAGAGTGGTATTCCCTGTGTTATAGCTCACGGTGGCCGCGTCGGAGTGATAACCGATATTGTTGAGGGTAAAGAGAGGGGCACAAGATTTGATCCTTCACATAGCCCCATGAGGGCGCGTAAACGGTGGATCGCGTTCGGGCCGAAGGCGAAAGGCACCGTGCGTGTTGACGGAGGCGCCTGCAATGCTCTCTTGAGTGGCAAAAAAAGCCTTCTCCCGAGCGGTATAACGGAAGTGCATGGAAAGTTCAAAAAAGGGGATGTCATTGATATCCTTGACCACTCCGGAACGCTCGTGGCAAAAGGCCTCGCGAATTATTCAGCGGAAGAGGTCGGAAAGATCAAGGGAAAAAGATCCGATAAGATAAAAACCGAGCTGGGATATAAGGACTATGATGAGGTAGTTCACAGGGACAATTTGGTAATAATAGAGTAGGGGCGGGGTTACCC
>JBDRNI010000177.1:0-11401 GCA_043811335.1 Candidatus Omnitrophota bacterium
GTAGTTACCGGAATAGGTTTTCTCGGGGCCGGAGCCATAATTAGATACGGCGCTTCGATCCGCGGACTGACCACCGCAGCGAGCATATGGGCCGTTGCCGCGGTAGGGTTGGCCGTCGGCTGTGGCATGTACGAGGCGGCAGGTATTACCACAGGTGTAGCTCTTGTTATCCTGATCCTCTCACGTTTGGAAGATCTATTGGAGATGAAGCGCCCCGGAAAGAGAATGGAGGTCTTTCAGCGTGCAGGGGGCGAAACATGTAAAGTGGATATAAAGAGCCTGATAGAGGAGTATGGCGGCAGGGTAAGACAGATCACTGTTGAGGACGGAACGGGCGGACGGAAAAAGATAATACTTGATATAAAGCTGTCCCGCCTTTATTATAAGGATATTATCGCAGAAATATCCGCTATGCCGGGAGTGGAAAAGGTGGAAGTGCAGTAACGAGGGAGATTGGGCATGGCGGGGTAATTAAAGGAGGCAACGATGAGAAAAAGAAAATTTGAAGAGGCGCCGCAGACAGAGGACAAAATATTGGACGTGAATGCCAGCATGCAGGGGACGCTTCGTTTTGATGATCCGGTAAATCTCAGGATCAACGGAAAATTTGAAGGAGCACTGGACACGAAAGGCAGGCTGATGATAGGGCATGGGGCTGAGATAAAGGCCAACATAACCGGTGAAAGTATCTCCGTGGCAGGCCGGGTCAAAGGCAATATCAAAGCCGTGAAAGAACTGATCCTGGAAGAGAATGCCCGTCTTGAAGGAGATATTGAAACACCGAGACTGTCGGTCGCCGATGGCGCCGTCTTGAACGGCCGCTTGAAAATGGTGCAGGAGAAACCGTTCGACAGTACCGCCACTTCCGCGCATGCATATATGTCAGTTGACCAGCTGGCGAAATATCTGGAAGTTGACAGGAATAAGATAAAGGAATGGGCGAATAATGACATGCTTCCCGCGACAAGAGAAAGCGGCGAATGGGTTTTTGAAAGATCTGAAGTGGACCAGTGGATAGCGGAAGGTAAAGTAAAGGCCTGATATGTTCCAAAAATTGATGACCCTCAACGAATTGTCGGAATATCTGGGGGTTAGCGAAGAACTGTTACTTACTCTTGTTGAGGAAAAAGTGATTCCCGCGTATCGGATAGGAGGGGAATTTCTTCGTTTTCAAAAAGAACAGATAGCCGCAATACGCGCGGAGATAGATTTCCGCATAAACAAATCGGGCGAACAGAACATCGGAGGGATCAGAAAAAAAGTCAGGAAAAAGCTTGAGGCGTTGAGCAAAGATAGAACGGAAGATACAGCCCATGACAGGGTCGCCGATTTCTTCTATTTTAATGACTTCTATATTGTCTCAGGATTTCTGATTCTTCTTCTCGTCCTTGTGATATTCAGCGGGTAAGTTTTCATGGACAGAACCCATATGCGAAATATAGTTATGAGCCTTATCTCTCATGCCTCGCGAGGCAATTTCGCTTGACATCTGTCCGCAGGACATTATAATTCTTATTGTAACCGTGAACATACTGCCATCCTTTTTGGTTAGTTAGATTTCCGACCTTTTTTAATTTCATCGACATGGATAAGGGGAATCAGAATATTTATCTGATAGACGGACACGCGCTTTTTTATAAAGCGTTCTACGCAATACGTGAATTGAACACGTCTGAAGGTGTACCCACTAACGCTATTTATGGATTTGTTAACATGCTCCGGCGGATCATCCGGGATCATCATCCTGAGAGGATGATCATGGTTTTTGACATGAAAGGGCCGACAGCAAGACATGAGCAGTATAAGGACTACAAGATCAATCGTAAACCGATGCCGGAAGAGCTTATCGGCCAGATCCCCGGGATCAAGGAGATTGTAACCGCGCACAGGATACCGATATGTCAGATGCAAGGGTATGAGGCCGATGATATAATCGCTACTCTGACCGAGAAAGCGAAGAAAAAAGGCTTCAACGTAAGGATCGTTACCGGAGATAAGGACGCGCTGCAGCTTGTGGATGATAAAGTCACGGTGTTAAGTCCGCAGACAGCTGAAGACAAGATATACGGCATCGGAGACGTAAAAGAGCGCTATGGAGTCAATCCGGAAAACATGGCAAATTTAATGGCGCTTACGGGTGACGCCAGCGACAATATTCCCGGTGTTAAAGGAATAGGTCCGGTTACCGCCGCCAAGCTCATAAACCGGTACGGCAGTCTCGCCGGGGTATACAAGAATATTGATGAAATTTTTCCGGCAGGGACACGACAGCGGCTTGTTGAAGGAAGGGAAATGGCTGAGATCAGCCTTGAACTCGTGCAGCTAAAAAAAGACGTTCCCGTGGATATAGATTTTGATAAAACCCGGGTAAGCGAACCCGACCGGGAATATCTGGCGGAACTTTTCAGAAAGTTTGAATTCGAAAAAATGCTGCGGGAGCTGCTTCCCGAAAAAAGAGCCGGCGGATCGTATGTGGTAGAAAACAATGCGAAGTCCATCAAAAAAATGATGAAGGAAATAACGCGAGAAAAACTAGTGTCACTTCACGTGGCGGAGGCCTCCGGCGGGGAAAAGCCCTTCGGTATCGCTTTTTCCTGGAAAGATGGGCAAGGGGTATTCCTGCGTGCACGAGGCGAAAAATCGGATTCTCGGGAGATATCGGACTTTATTAAAACCGTTCTTGAGGATGAGTCAATCACGAAGATAGGTCATGATCTTAAAAGAGATAAGATCGCTTTGCGCGCGCATGGCATTGAAATAAAAGGGGACGCATTTGACGTGATGATAGCGGATTATCTTAGCGATCCCGGACGCACGAAGCATGATCTCTCCGGCATGGCGATGCGACGACTGGAATGCAATCTTTCAGACCATCAAGCCGGGAACGGACGAGGCGGAAAAAAACCGGAAGTTGTTAAGGCATCGCCGGAAGTATGTTCATGTGAAAAGTCAGATATTATTTTGCGTCTTTATCGGCTACTGGAACCGCTTCTTCGCGAAAATCATCTCACAGAGCTTTTCAAGAAAGTGGAAATGCCGCTTGTGGATATTCTGGCAGGCATGGAAACCGAAGGGGTAAAGGTAGATGTCGCGTATTTGAAAAAACGTTCTGCCGCGATGGGAGACCGAATCACGGACATGACCGGCAAAATATACCGTCTTGCCGGAGAGGAATTTAATATAAACTCGTCGAAACAGGTACAATGCATACTGTATGAAAAACTCGGTCTGCCCGTCGTGAAAAAGACGAAGACAGGGCCCTCTACGGATGAGTCGGTTCTTCGGAAACTGACAGCATTTCATGAGCTTCCCGGGCTTTTGCTGGAATATCGCAAGATGAGTAAACTTAAAAGCGGCTATTATGATTCGATCCTGGAACTCGCGGACAAAAAAGACAATAAACTGCACACCAGTTTTAACCAGACGGTGACGGCTACGGGAAGATTGTCGTCAAGCGAGCCCAATTTGCAGAACATTCCAATAAAAACCCCGCTTGGCAGGGAGATCAGGAAAGCTTTTATTGCCGGCGAAAAAGGAAGATGCCTTTTGTCCTCTGATTATTCTCAGGTGGAGCTTCGGATACTGGCTCATTTATCGGACGATGCGGCATTGATAAATTCGTTCAAGAAAGGCGAGGATATTCACCGGGCCACGGCGGCGCTTATTTTTGACCGTGATGCGGGAGAAATAACGGACGAGATGCGTTCAACGGCCAAGACGATTAATTTCGGCATAATTTACGGCATGAGCCCGTTCGGGTTGTCAGAAAATCTGGGAATAAGCATGGAGGAAGCACAAGGTTTTATTAAGTCTTATTTTGAACGGTACAGCGGCGTAGAGGCATATATAGACCGGACGATTACCGAGGCAAGGGAGAAGGGATTCGTGACCACGATTCTTAATAGGCGGCGTTATATTCCGGGGATAAACGGCAGAAACGAGCACGAAAGAAATTTTGCCGAAAGAGTGGCGATTAATACTCCTATTCAGGGGGCAGCTGCAGATCTTATAAAACTTGCGATGATCGAGTGTGACAGGGCACTCCGTAATACCGGGACCCGGATGATAATGCAGGTGCATGATGAACTGATCTTTGATATACCCCAGGAAAAGGTAAAAGACGTGGCGCGCGAAGTGAAAAAGCACATGGAAAATGTTATCAGACTCAAGGTACCCCTCAAGGTGGACGTTGAATCGGGAGAGAACTGGTTGAATATGAGCGCTCTGACGATTTAAAGAGGCCGCCAAGGGTGTAAACGATGGACAAACGTATCATAATAGGCGTAACAGGCGGGCTTGCGGCGGGTAAAACAACAGTGGTAGATATGTTTGCCGCAAGAGGAGCGCGAAAGATAGACGCTGACGAAATTGCGCATGATCTTTTAGATAAGGACGGCGAAATAAACCGAAAAGTAAGGGATCTTTTTGGCGGGGAGATTCTCACGGAAGGGAAAATAGACCGCAGAAAACTGGCCGAAAAGGTTTTTTTTGACCGGGAAAAATTAGATATGCTCTGCCGGGTGTTACACCCCGCGATCATAAAACGCATAAAAGAGCGCGCCGCGATGGCGGCGGAGACAGTTGTTGTTATTGACGCTCCGCTTTTGATCGAGGCCGGGCTGCAGAATTATGTGGATATCGTGATAGTAGTCGCGGCAGAACGCCAACGACGGATAGAAAGAGCAACATGTCGGGGAATTTCGAAGGAGGAAGCAGGCAGGATCATAGACAATCAGATGCCGTTTTCCGAAAAAAAGAAATTCGCTGATTATATCATAAATGGCGACAAAGATCTGAACAGTGTAAAAAAAGGAGTAAGAGAAATATGGGAAAAGATTCGGGAAAAGAACTAGACATAGTGCAGCTGAAGAACATGAAGATATCGGAGTTGACGGAACTCTCGAAAACGCTAAAGATCAACGGGATCAGCGGAATGAAGAAACACGACCTCATTTTTAAGATCTTGCAGGCCAAGATCGAAAAAGACGGTCTGGCATACGGAGAAGGTGTTCTTGAGGTGCTGGAAGACGGGTTCGGGTTTCTTCGGAGCCCTGATTATAACTATCTTCCGTGTCCGGATGATATATACGTTTCTCCCTCACAAATCCGTAGGTTCAATTTAAAAACGGGAGATACGGTAAGCGGTCAGATCAGGCCTCCGAAAGAGGGGGAAAGATATTTTGCCCTGTTGAAGGTGGAGGCGGTCAATTACGAGAACCCGGAGGTGGCAAAAAATAAGATACTTTTTGAGAATCTCACTCCGCTTTATCCCAATGAGAGATTTGTTCTGGAGACAACTCCGAAGGAGATCTCAATGCGGATAATGGATCTCTTAACCCCGGTCGGAAAGGGGCAGAGAGGGTTGATAGTAGCGCCTCCATACAGCGGTAAGACGGTTTTTCTCCAGAAATTTGCAAACAGTATCACTCATAATTATCCGGAAGTCAAGTTGCTGATACTGCTTATAGACGAAAGACCGGAAGAAGTTACCGACATGAAGCGTTCGGTAAATGCGGAAGTTATCGCATCAACATTTGACGAACAGTCGCAACGCCATACTCAGGTGGCTGAAATGGTCCTAAAAAAAGCAAAACGGCTTGTGGAGCATAAGTATGATGTTGTTATTCTTTTGGATTCTATAACCCGGTTGGCCCGGGCATATAATACGGTCGTACCTCATTCCGGGAAGATCCTTTCAGGTGGTGTGGACGCGAATGCCCTTCACCGGCCTAAGCGATTTTTTGGGTCCGCTCGGAATGTGGAAGAAGGAGGAAGCCTTACGATCATAGCTACGGCGCTTGTTGATACGGGCAGCCGTATGGATGAGGTGATCTTCGAAGAGTTCAAGGGCACCGGCAACATGGAAATACAGTTAGACCGGAACCTTTTTCAGCGCAGGATCTTTCCCGCGATTGATATAAAACGTTCCAATACCAGAAAAGAAGAACTTCTGGTGGAAGACGATGAATTAAAAAAGGTGTGGTTGATGCGCAAGGCGCTCAGCGATCTGGATTCCATGGAAGCGATGCAGCTGCTTATAGATCGATTGAATAAATCCAAAACAAATAAGGAATTTCTTCAGAATATGAGCCAGGCGTGAGGGCAGAAAGAAACAAGGTACAAGATACAATCCTTCGGCTGCGCTCAGGATGGTTCGAAGGATGGTGAGCGAAGCCGAACCATAACCAAATAAGCGAGAAGAAGAGCTACTCTTCGGTAAATCCAAATGACAAAGCGAAACGTACAGTGATCTGTGATCAGTAAGTAGTGAATAGGCAGAAACCAGAAACTAGAGACAAAGCAAAATGTAGTTGCACTTACAGATCACTGTTTACAGATCACTGTTCACTACTCATGGTGCTTTGGATTTTGTCATTTAACATTATATTTGTATCTTGTAACTTGGTTATTGGTTATTTGCATGGCGGGCAGACGATTGCTAAAAAATGCTTGATATTTGTGAGAATTCCAGTAGAATAGTGCTTTATGTCGCCGGAGAGTGCCGAAGAACGACGGCACGAATAAAACCGAGCGAAAAACACATAAGTCGTCTAATTACGGATAGATAGGCAAAAGGAGGAGTAGTGAAAAAGGGGATACATCCAAAATATAAAGAATGCACTATGGTCTGCGCATGCGGAAATACGGTTCATACGCGTTCCACGAAGGAAGGCATACACGTTGAGATATGTTCCAAGTGTCACCCGTTTTATACCGGCAAGCAGAAGCTGGTTGATTCCGAGGGGAGAGTGGAGCGGTTCAAAAAACGTTATGCGTCAAAAAAGAAGAAAAACACGGATTAAAGGGGACACGGATACAGAGGGACGACGGACGAGGGACGAAGCCGGGAGAGGTAGAATTCTAAATACTAAATCCGAAACACTAAACAAATAACAATGATTCAAATCCCAAATTCCAAGATATATAGCCCTTGTTTGAAATGTTCTGGGTTGGGATTTAAAACATTGAAAAATTAGGATTTGTTTAGGATTTAGGAATTCGGAATTAGTATTTTTGCCGGCGAGATGGTCCGGACGGGAGAGTAGAGTGGATAAGGCAGATGTTTGAACAACTTGACAAAAAAAAGGCCGAGTACGAGAGACTTGAAAAAGAGCTTTCCTCTCCGGAGTGTCTCTCAGATCGCAAGAGGTATCAGGAAACGGCAAAAAAATACGCTGCATTGAAAGGGATAACCGCGGCATACGAAAAATATCTTGCATTAAAGAAGGAAAAGGGATCTCTGGAAAAGCTGATAGAGGATGAGGGGGACCGGAGCGAGTACGCGGTGCTGGCACGGAAAGAGCTCAATGATATCAGCGAAGCGATGGATTCAAAGAGAAAAGAACTGGAACAGATCCTTCTTTCGGATGATGACGGAGAAGAGGCGCGCAATATAATAATGGAGATCCGGGCCGGTACCGGAGGTGTCGAGGCGGGTTTGTTCGCGGCCGATCTTTTTAAGATGTATACCAGATACGCGGATGATATGGGGTGGAAAGTATCGCTTATAAGCAGGAGTGATTCCGAGCGAGGCGGGATAAAAGAAGTTATATTTTCCGTGGAGGGTGATAATGTTTTTAAACGCCTCAAATTTGAAATGGGCACTCACCGGGTGCAGCGTGTCCCGGAGACGGAAACAAGTGGAAGAATACATACTTCCGCGGCCACTGTCGCCGTTTTGCCTGAAGCGAAGAACGTGGAAATTGAGATACGGACACAAGACTTAAAGATAGATTCCTACCGGGCAAGTGGTGCAGGAGGACAACATGTGAACGTGACGGATTCCGCCATTCGCATAACGCATCTGCCGACCGGTGTTGTCGTAAGTTGTCAGGATGAGAGAAGCCAGCACAAGAACAAGGCAAAGGCCATGCGTGTGCTGAAAGCGCGGATTCTTGCAGCGAAAAAGGAGGCCCATCGTAAAGATGAGTCCCAGCTGCGGAAAGAGCAGATCGGCTCAGGCGACCGTTCCGAAAAAATAAGGACCTATAATTTTCCGGAAAACCGTCTCACCGATCACAGAATAAACCTGACGGTGCATAATCTGGCTAAGATCCTGGAAGGCTCGTTGGATGGCGTGCTAACCGCCCTTGCGGAAGAAGATAAGAAATTGCGGTTGCAGTCCGGGGAATGAAGTGCATAGGACGATAAAATTCTAAATACTAAATCCGAAATACTAAACAAATAACAATGACGCAAATCCTAAATTCCAAAACATTTTCAGATAGCCCTTACTTGAGATATTCTGGTTTAGGATTTCAAACATTGAAAAATTAGGATTTGTTTAGGATTTAGAGATTCGGATTTAGTATTTTTGTTGATGACAGAGGGCAGAGGGTTGGCATGGATAGCACAGAGACAACGCCGGTGCAGTATCGCGAGGGCCGGGCTTCATTTATGGGAATGTCGGTCAAGGTCGATTCCCGGGTATTGATACCGCGTCCTGAAACGGAACTTCTGGTTACCGTGGCTGCCCGGCTATTGAGTGAAAAAAAATGGCCAAAGCCGTTCGTGCTTGATGTCGGCACCGGCAGTGGCATTATTCCTCTCGGTTTGACGCAATTGCTTGATGATTGCCGGATAATAGGAACGGATAAATCTTTCGAAGCCTTGACTCTGGCGCGTGAAAATATCATGCACTTTGACAGGGAAGACAGAGTCACGTTGTTCGCATCAGACATGTTCAGCGGATTTGACCGAACTTATGAGGGCTCTTTTAACTGTGTTGTTTCCAACCCGCCGTATGTGTCGGAGAAGGATTATGGGCAGCTTGATGCCTGGGTAAAAACGGAGCCCCGCCAGGCCTTGTATGCCGGCGCCGAAGGCATGGATTATTTGAACATCATAGCGCGTGAGAGCGGCAGATTTATTACCACCGGAGGGTTTGTCGCGGTTGAGGTTGGTTACGACCAGGCCGAAAAGGTAAAAAAAGCTTTTCACGAACGCGGTTTTAAAGATGTTGCAGGTTTCAGGGATTTTAACGGATATGAACGCGTTATTGTAGGGTGGAAACGTGGATAAAATCATCATTGAGGGTGGAAGAAGGTTATCGGGGCGGGTCAAGATAAGCGGGGCGAAGAACGCTTGCCTGCCGATTCTTGCCGCAAGCCTTTTAACCGAGGAAGAGTGTTTGATCAAGAATGTCCCGGATCTTCGGGACGTTTCTACGATGATGGAAATTCTTTCTTCCTTCGGCCGTAGCGCGGTCCGGGAAGAAAACGCGGTCAGGATCTCGCGCGGAGATGTAAAAAAGACCACGGCGACATATGAACTTGTAAGTACGATGCGTGCGTCGGTAGCCGTTCTGGGGCCGCTGGTTGCGAGATACGGGGAAGCAAAAGTTTCTTTCCCCGGAGGATGCATAATCGGTCCGCGGCCGATAGATCTTCATCTTAAGGGATTGCGGGCTCTCGGCGCGGATGTTCGTATCAGAGAGGGCTATATATTAGCCTCTGCCGACAAGCTGAAAGGTACACGAATATATCTTGGGGGCCATTTCGGTTCCAGCGTGCTGGCCACGGCTAATACGCTCATGGCAGCTGTGATGGCCCAAGGCGTGACGATAATAGAAGACGCTGCCTGTGAACCGGAGATTGCGGATCTGGCGGGCTTTCTTCTGGCTATGGGCGCGGATATTGAGGGAGCGGGAACGCCCACGTTGAAAATACGAGGAGTTTGTGCATTACACGGCACGGAATATTCCGTTATACCGGATAGAATTGAGGCGGGAACGTATATGATCGCCGCCGTTCTGACGGGGGGGCACCTGTTTCTTGAGAATGCCAGAATGGAACATAATCTGGCGCTTGTTGATAAATTGCGAACGAGCGGTGGTACGGTCACCGAACGCCCCGGCGGTGTAGACGCAAGCCGTACGGAATCGAAAATACACTCTATGGATATAGCGACACTAACGTATCCGGGGTTTCCGACTGATTTGCAGGCTCAGATGATGAGTCTTGCCGCTGTTAGTGACGGAATCAGCGTGATTACCGAAAAGATATACCCGGAGAGGTTTATACACATAAGCGAACTCAACAGGATGGGGGCGGATATTATACTTGAAGGCCCCACATCAATAATCAAGGGTGTTAAAAGTTTAAGTGGGGCTCCCGTGATGGCGTCGGACCTGAGGGCATCCGCCGCTCTGGTTCTTGCGGGGCTTGTCGCGGAAGGATCTACGGAAATATCACGGGTGTATCATCTGGATCGTGGATATGAACATATTGAAAATAAACTTTCGGCGGTGGGTGCAAAAATCCGGAGAGTGAAAGACGAAGGTGCGCAAAACACGGATTCGGACGAAAGACGACGGACGAGGCATGAAGGACGACGGACAAAGCAGGAAGAGGTAAAATTCTAAATACTAAATCCGAAATGCTAAACAAATAACAATGACTCAAATTTCAAATTCCAAACCATTTCCATGTAGCCCTTGCTTGAAATATCCCGGTTTGGGATTTAAAACATTGAAAAATTGGGATTTGTTTAGGATTTAAAGATTCGGATTTAGGATTTTTGTCGGCAAGGTGTCCCTGTGTTTCGGTGTTCGCGGTGTTGTAGGGTTCTGTATTCTCAGTGTTGCAAAGGAGACGAAATGGCAGTTGTTTTGAGAATGAAGATGTTCGGCACGAAAAAAAAGCCGTTTTACCGTATTGTCGCGATGACGAAATCAGAGAAACGCGACGGAAAAGCCCTCGAGGAACTTGGGTATTATGACCCGAAAAAGGGGAAAAACCAGGTTGCATTGGATCGGGAGCGCGTTGAATATTGGCTAAAGAACGGCGCCGTACCGTCCGAAACGGTGAAAAGCATACTTAAACGCCTTGAAGGGTAATTTAAAAGAAAAGTTCCCGGTTAAGAGGGCTGATAATATGCAAATAGATATATTGACGCTTTTTCCCGGTATGTTTACCGGCATATTTGACGAGTCAATGGTCAGGATCGCAAAAGAGAACGGTCTTGCGGATATCCGTATTCAGGATATAAGAAAATGGACAAGTGACCGTCACCGGACAGCTGACGATAAGCCTTATGGCGGAGGTCCGGGCATGGTCATGAAAGTCGAACCGGTGGATAAAGCTCTTACGGAGATTAAAAAGGGGAGAACGGGAAAAACGGAGCCAACGGTGATATTGCTTACTCCTCAGGGCGCGCAGTTTGATCAGAGAACGGCAAAGAAACTTTCTTTGCTTAAGCATGTGATTCTCATCTGCGGCCATTATGAGGGTTTTGACGAGAGGATACGGCGTCTGGCGGACATGGAGATATCGATAGGCGACTATATCCTTACGTGCGGAGAAGTTCCGGCTATGGTGTTATGCGATGCGATGATAAGGCTTATTCCCGGTGTTCTGGGTGCCGCGGAATGTCTTGTGAACGAGTCGTTTGAAAACGGCCT
>JBDRNI010000178.1:0-3704 GCA_043811335.1 Candidatus Omnitrophota bacterium
ATCACGGGCCTTCCGGAATGCAGTAACTTTTTGTCGTCTTTTTGCGGTAATGATTTCACCGCGGCGAGAGATCTTGACCGGCGCGTGATAGCCGATGTGGAGTCGCATATCGGGACCATCGGGGCATGGATGGGGAAAAAAGGGTTTCGGGGCGTTTTCGGCATGGATTTTGTCGTGGAAAGCGACACGGTTTATCCGGTTGAGATAAACCCGAGGTTCCAGAATTCTACGGCATTATATACCTCTTTGAGCGCGGGGTCGGTCCCGAGTGAAAGATCGTTCTTTCTGCTGCATGCCGCCGAATTTCTCCGGCACGCCGATCCTCTGATGAAAAAATATATGCGTGATTTTCCGTATCGCGAACTCATGACGCCTCTGGACGGAAGCCAGATAGTATTACGTAACCGGATGCGGAGAAGCGTGGTAAAAGGAAAACTTGATCCGGGAGTGTACAGGATGAACGATGGGACCTTGGAGTTTACCGCCGGAAGCGCCTCACTCGGCGCATGCCGTCGGAAGGGTGATGTGCTGGTGACATGCGGCGTTCCGAGCCCTTCCACGATGGTAGAAGAGAACGCCCCTGTCTGCAAGATACAGATGAAGACAAGCGCGCTTGAGGCGTCCGGAAAGAGAAGCCTTTCTCCGGAAACTGCCGGGATGATAGCCGCTATTTATGATAAGCTCGCGTTGGAGGACGCTTCCGATGATAGAACGTGATCCGAAATATTACGTCACGGGACACAAGGGGCAGGAGGCTCTCCGGGCTCCGTTTTACTTGAGAGCGCTCGTGTTTGACGGGCCAGAGGGTGACCTCAATACCCGTCTGGTAAACGCGTTCAACGATTCTTTGCGGAAGAAAGACATGTTCCCGGGTTGCCGTCTGGATCTTCCTCCGCGCGGAGAGCGTTGTCTTCCGGCGCAAATAGTTATTATAAACGCATCGGGCGATGACCTTCCCACTTCCCACGAAACCGCGCGTGTTTTCCGTTCTCGCAGTGTGGAAAAGGGATATGATTTTACCGTAAATGTGGTTAATTCACGCCGTGAATTAACAGCCCTCGTGGATAACGATCCTGAGCGGACGCTTATCATAAGCCAGTGTGTGGATAAGAAGGTTTATGACGTGGCATTCGCCGACGAGCTTGAAAAACGGCGTGTGGTGATCGTTCCGGGCAGGCATACGGCGCCGGGAAGTATTTTTTCCGACAAGAACGCGAGCTACCATCTGCTTTCCGCGGGCGGCGAAGAGTGGACAAGGGTAGCGAGATACAGAAAGGTATCCGTTGAGAAAAAAACTACCGCGGATGTCGTCAGCGGTATTTTTGCGGCGATAGAAGATCTTAAAAGTGAAACCGGACAAACGATGTTTTTTGTCAAACCGCATGAAGGCGGCGGCGGTCTCGGCGGATTCCGCATAGTGGAAAAGGACGGAGGGTATATCATTCCGGATCTTTCCAAGGTTTCGGGGGAATCATCGGAAGCGCACCCCGTTTTTATTGACGTTGACGCAAGCGACACCGCGAAACTCCGGGAGATACTCTGGATATACCGTCTTTTCGCGAATGATAAAAAAATGAGCGCCAATTATCTGAAAATAAAACTGCCTGTCACCGGTGACGATGCCCGAGATGTTAAAGTGATCCGTGATTATCTTTCGGGCTGCGCCGAGCGCCGCGCGCAGCGAGTATCCGGAATGATAATAACCCGAGACGCGGCGGAGAAACGGCTGATTAACGCGATAGATCTTTTTGAGAGAAAGTTCGCGAAGCGTTATGTTGCGCTCGTGAACGAACATCTTGATTTCGGGTTGTGGGGGCTCAGGGCGCATTACCGCCTGGCCCGGCAGGGTCCGGTTCTTGAAACGATCTATCACAGGATATTCCAGCTGACCTTTACCGCCGAAGGTATCGGATATACAGGTTCAGATAATATTTCCAATAAACAGACGGGTGACTTAGAGATAATGCGGCTGGGTCCGCTGAACGCGACATTTCTTGAGGCGATAGGAGGCCAAGACGCGCTTTTCGCGTCCCTCATCAAGGGCGCAGAAGCTCTTGCGGCCTTGGCGGAACTGCTTCCGCCGGAAGACGTCCGGCGCGTTCCCTTGCGGCTTCAGATCGACTTAGCAGCCGTCGCCCGTCGTATAGGTGAAGGAAACGCCGACACCGCCAGAGGCCTGTGCCTGGCGTCACGTTGGTCAGAATTCGTCCGTAACGCGCAAGGATGGCTGGAAGATTCTCTCGCGTATTACGCGTGGAAGAAGCGAAGAGCATAGTGCATAGAGCATAGAAAGCGCGCGCCCGTAGCTCAATGGATAGAGCAACTGGCTTCGAACCAGTAGGTTGCAGGTTCGAGTCCTGCCGGGCGCGCCAGTAAAAAAGGCAGTTTCTCCTGAAACTGCCTTTTTTACAGAGCAATGGAGCAGTAGAGCATTTGAGCAATAGTGTGTTGCTGGTCACTGGATGGTAGATTCAGACATCATGCTCCATTGCGGTCTACTGCTCAACTGTTCCAATGCTCTCAGCCAGTTTTTGGGGGACATGTCATTTGGGGACACCCCTGAGCACGAAAAATAGCCGTTTTTCGCCCAAAGTAGCAAGGGCGAATCATTATTCGCCCCTACGAATTTTATTTTCGTTTCTTTCCATTCCCGGAACGGAAGCCCGGGGGAAATAAAGATAGAACCCGTACGGGCGAATAATCATTCGCCCTTCCGCCGCGACCTCAAACCATTGAACCACGTTCTCGGCTCGAATCCGGCGTGTGAATATTATTGACAAGCCCTTGTTTTTATGACTTAATATGTGCATATCGGCTTTTGAGAGATGGGAGTATTAAAGATCAATTGAAGGAGTGAGATTACTATGAAATTCAGTGACATTTCGGAAAGACAGGTTACCGCCGCGATCGCTCAAGGGTTTCATGAAGAGTTTATGGAGAACATCGTAACCGATGTAATTATCATAGGCGGGGGACCTTCGGGTTTAATGTGCGCGCGGGATCTGGCTGCGGACGGAGTTAAAGTGCTTATTATTGAAGCCAATAACTATCTCGGCGGAGGGTTTTGGATCGGCGGATATTTGATGAATAAACTCACGTTCAGGGGCCCCGGAGAGGAGATCCTGGACGAGATTGGAATACCTTATAAAAAATTTGAAGAGGGTCTTTTCACGGCCGATGGACCGCATGCCTGTTCAAAACTTATTGCGGCGGCATGTGAAGCCGGCGCCAGGATTTTGAACATGACAAAATTTGATGATGTCGTGTACAGAAACGGCAAAGTAGAAGGCGCGGTTATCAACTGGACACCGGTATCCGCATTGCCGAGACAGATCACTTGCGTAGATCCCGTCGCCATTGAAGCCAAAGTGGTTGTTGACTCAACCGGACATGATGCAGTTGTATGCCGGAGTCTGGAGAAAAGGAACCTTTTAAAAATAGCGGGTTTCGGTCCGATGAATGTCGGCGGATCAGAAGACCAGCTTGTTGAAAAAACGGGTCAGATCCATCCCGGGCTGGTCGTAACCGGCATGGCGGTATCAACCGTTTTCGGGATACCCCGCATGGGTCCCACGTTCAGCGGCATGCTTTTCTCGGGTAGAAAAGCCGCTCGGCTCATAAAAGAATCCCTGCTTGAACCCCTGAAAGTTTGATCTTAATACTCGGGGACACACGGGTAGCAGTAGGGCGCCCTTTAACAGGCT
>JBDRNI010000179.1:0-2258 GCA_043811335.1 Candidatus Omnitrophota bacterium
TACGCCGCCTGAAACTCAAGGAACGTGAGATTCACGAGAACCTCTCCCATCCGGCCGGAAATATCCGTGACTTCCGCTTTGATCCCGAAAAAGGCGGCATGCCTTTCCGGAGCGTTCTCGCCGAAAAACGTCAGTGTGATAAAATCCCTGACAGAAGGAGTGTTCTCGCCGCCCAAATAATCCCTCATGCGAGTTTTAACTTCGGCGGCGGACTTACTTTCGCGCTCTCCTTTACCCGGAACAAAAAAGCGTTCCAATGCCTCATCTATATGTTTCTTCGCTGCTTCAATGAATTGCTCCGATCGCGCAGCTTCGTTTTCGGCGGCAAGTATTGCGCGAAGAGCGAAACTCCTTAGCACCTCTATCCGTCTGCCGGTCAGGGCCTCTACAGAGCCAAGGCCGTAATCAGTATCGGCCGCGTTCGCCAGGGCGCCCGCCATTGCCCTGAAAAGATGCGTTACCTTCTCTTCAAGCGCGGGTTCAGGGTCCGTTTTCCGTTTCGCGGCGAGCCACCCGTCATATTCACAGACCACGGCAAAATAGAATCTGTCCGGGGGAGATAAGCGTTTTCCTATTTTCTCCGCGTTCTCTCTTTTTAGTTCTGCCAGAATTCTTTTTGCGGCTTCAATCTCAGCTGACATCCTGATAATATCCGGTATTTTTCGCGCCTCCTGCCCGGCTTTTATAAGTTCGGCATTCGCCACGGCCTCAAGCGTTATCTCATCATGCGCGCAGCTTTCAAGAATGCGTAACCTGGTTTCAATTTCGTCCCTGCCATAAAACCTTCTCATCTCAACATACATTTCCGGGTCAACACCGAACTTTCTGATAACCGGAAGCTCGTCTTCCAGACGTTTTCTGATCAGGAATATCCTCTCAGACGGGGTAATCCCGTCAAAGCTGCCCGTCACGAGCCTGAACCCTTTCTCAATCATTGCTTTTGTTATATCGTGCTGAGTTCTGCATTTCTCTGATCTAAAATCCCCGGTTAACAGCATCTCCAGCGAAATACCATGCTGCGTCAAAAGGCGTCTGTCCTCCTCGCTGACTATCCCGTCTGTTTCTTTGTCCGTCGCCTCGGAGGACTCTTTCAGGGAGACGTTTGCTTCCGTAATTTCACGCGCTATCCTGTCAATTTCATTCTGCAGACGGACAGCATGTTCTTCCACTATTTTTTCCAGCCGGGCGGTTATCTCTTCCTCTTTCCGCACCAGGTCTGACACAGCCTTATTGATCCTTTCAAATTTCGCCGCGGCTTCATTACTGAAAGTCGGGCCATAAAATCTGTCAAAACTATAAGTGATCTCGCCATTGGTTTTCTTCCGAGCGCGGAGTTCACCGATACGGGCGAGAAGCGCTTTTATCTTCGGCAGGCGTGTTTTTATCTGCCCGTCGGTCAGGCCCTCGGCGTCCTGCGTCAGGATATGAAGAAGAACTATTGAAGCGTCACATTCAAACGCCGGGTCTTTTCTCAGATCACGGAGGCGCTGCGCCATGTATTCCGTGAAGGACTCGCCCCTAACCATTCTGTTCATCATTCTCAAGAGGAACACCGTATTGTTGAAATCGCCGCGTTTCTCTTTCTGCGGCATGTTCGGGCCCACGAAAAGATCCTTGCGTTTCTCTAACCGCTCTATCGGATTGTTCTCTTCCGTTTCATCTACCGTTTTTCCTTCCTTAAGACCGTCATAGATCTCCCTGATGATCTCCGCCGTCTTCATGTGTTCGGCGAAACATGTCAGCTGTTCCTCCGTGAAAATATCTTTCAGAAAATCATCCACTTTCTCGCCATCCTGCATGACGTTTTTGAGCACCGTTCCATTAGCAAAGAATTTCTGGAATCCGTTCGTCCCCGCCAGAAGCTGAAGAGCCGAACCGAATATATCGGATCTAACGCTTACGGCGAATTCCCGGTAAAGCGGGATAAGTTCTGAGGTATATTCAGGGGTCGTTGCTACACCTACAAGATCCGCGGCAAGGAGTATATTCTTCATCCTTATAAGAGAGGGATTGCTTTCTGATAGGCCTCGCTCCCTGAGTTCCTTCACGCGTCCCTGGCTTTCAAAAGGAAGCGGGGTTATGCTCGTGGGAGCTATCATAAGAAGAATATCGTCTATATCCCCGGGAGTGATATCCAAAACGGGTTGGCGTTCCGAGAGGTCTTTCAATATTGCTTCGGCTTGATCTATGGATTTACCGACATGGTCATGTGTAAAGGTGCCTTTTTCGCTGTAAGCGATATCGTGGTAAAGCGCGGC
>JBDRNI010000180.1:0-4204 GCA_043811335.1 Candidatus Omnitrophota bacterium
TCCCGTAGGACGCATTCCGCTGAGTATACGTTTTTTCACCGTTTATCTCCGATCTTATCGCAGATATTATTTCTCAAGACGTCTTGCCACTTTCTCGATGATAAATGCTTCAAGAACATCGTTTTTTCGGATATTATTGAACCCTCTTAGCGAAATCCCGCATTCAAATCCGGTTTTAACTTCCTTCACATCGTCCTTAAATCTCTTGAGCGAACTGATCTGCCCCTCAAAAACGACTTCTTGCCCCCGTTTGATCCGTATATTGTCTTTTCGGTGGATCGTCCCCTTAATGACAGAGCATCCGGCGGCCTTACCGACCTTTGAAGCGGAAAACACCTCTTTTACCTGAGCGCTTCCCTGAAAAATTTCCCGTTCCTCGGGTTCAAGAAGACCTTCCATTCCGGCCCTGACATCGGCTATAGCTTCATATATTATGTCGTAAACGCGAACGTCTATCTTTTCCCGCGCGGCAACTTCTTCCGCCTTGGGATTGACTTTAACGTGAAATCCTATGACCACGGCGTCTGAGACTGCCGCGAGCATGATATCGGATTCGTTGATCTCGCCGACCGCCGAGTGAACTATTTTCAGTTTTACCTCGTCCGTGGCGAGTTCTTCAAGGGAAGTTTCCAGCGCCCCGACCGACCCCTGCACGTCCGCTTTCAGGATCATCTTCAGTTCTTTCATGCCTCCCTCAACTATACGGTTATGCAGATCTTCAAGCGTAACTCTCTTATTACCACCCATGTGCTTCGTTCTTTTTTCGTTCTGTTTCAGCACCGCCAGTATTCTGGCCTTTTTTTCGTCCTTGACGACAAAAAACTCCTCACCGGCTTCCGGAATACCCTGCAGTCCGAGAACCTCGACCGGCGTGGATGGAAAAGCATCTTTAACCGGATTGCCCGTATCATTCGTCATTGCCTTGATCTTTCCGTAATACGCCCCGCAAAGAACAATATCGCCCAAATATAAAGTGCCGTTCTGCACCAGCAAGGTGATCGCCACTCCCCTGCCGGGCGTCTTTTTGCTCTCTATCACGACACCGCGCGCCCTCAGTTTCGGATTCGCCTTGAGTTCCAGCATCTCCGATTCCAGCATGAGCATTTCTACCAGATGATCTACCCCTTCGCCGGTAATGGCGGAAACTTCAGCCATTACAGTTTTGCCGCCCCAATCTTCCGCCACGAGGTTTTCTTTTTGAAGTTCTTTTCTGACACGGCCCGGATTCGCCCCGGGAACATCACACTTATTGATCGCCACTACTATCGGAACATTCGCGGCGCGGGCGTGATCTATGGCTTCTTTAGTCTGCGGCATGACCCCGTCATCCGCGGCAACAACAAGAACAACGACATCGGTTGCGTGAGCTCCCCGCGCGCGCATGGCCGTAAAGGCCGCATGACCGGGCGTATCCAGGAACGTTACCGAACCGTTGGGAGTTTCCACCTTGTACGCGCCTATATGCTGCGTAATACCGCCTTTTTCCCCTTTTGTGACCATGGTCTTGCGTATATAGTCCAAGAGAGAGGTTTTTCCGTGATCAACATGCCCCATGAAAGTGACAACCGGGGGTTTGACTTCACCAGTTGTTTTTTGCTCCCCGTGGTGTTCCTGCATGAGTTCTTTCTCAATGGTCTCCATTGTCCGGGGAAGTTCCAGCTCATACCCGAAATGCGCCATGATATCACGAACGACTTCTTCGTCAAGATCCTGATTTATATTAATAAGGGCGCCTTTCTGCATGAGATACTGGATCACGATGTTTGGCTTAACATTGATCCGCGGCGCAAGGGTCCTTATATTCACCGGGACATGTATCTGGACTTTCTGCAATGTCTTTCTTGCCGATGGCTGACCGGCATCCGGGGTTTCCCCTTTGGCCTTTCCTGCCGTTCTCTTGTGAATCCTCGACCCGCCTTGATACTTTGCCCCTTTTTCTATTACCTCTATGGTTCGTCTGAACGGCTTCGTCTTTTTCGATTGAAATCTGGCTGTCCGTTCCGCCGGTGCGACTTTTCTGATTATTTCCACGCCGGGAGGCTTGGAAACCGGAGGGTTTTCTTCTTTCTTCGGCGCGGTGGATACTTTTGCTTTTACCTTGGACGAGGTGGCCGGCTTCTTTTTTCCGGGCTTTTTTGCTTCAAGAATGGTTTTTACAGGTTTTGCCGTTTCTTTTTTAGCTGTTTTTTCTTTTTTGCTCGTTTTCGCGGCCGCGGCAGGTTTTTTTAATAACGCGGGTTTTATTTTCGCGGCGGTCTTTGTTTTTACGCCGGCTTTTCCGGAAATGGTTTTGGCCTTTTTGGCGCCTCCCATCTTGATACGCACAAGGGCGGCTACCTTATCATCTATCTTACTGTTTTGATTCTTGACCTCCACATAAAGCTTGTGCAGCTGGTCCAGAATTTTTTCGGCCGAAACTCCGAGCTCTTTAGCTAAAATGCTGACTTTTATCGACATAAAACACCTGTTCCATTCTTTTTATACGTCGGGGTCTTTTTTCTCTTCCTCGGTCGGTTTTTCTTCTTCTTCCGGAGTTTCTTCCTTTATCTCTTCTTCGGCCGGCTTTTCTTCTTCTTCCGGAGTTTCTTCCTTTATCTCTCCTTCGGCCGGCTTTTCTTCTTCTTCCAGGGCTTCTTCTTTTTCTTCTTCTTCGGCCTTTTCTTCCGCCTTTTCCCCTCCAGGTTCACTGGTTTCGTTATCTTTTTCTTCCGGAGCGATCTCCGGAAAGATAGCTTTTTCCTTTTCGGCAAGATCCGCTTCTTTTTTCAACGCCAGGGCTTTCTTGGAAGCCGCCAATATCTTCTCGGCCGTTTTGGGCCCTATCCCGCTCAGGCCGGACAGATCTTCAACACTGGCTTTGCTCAGCTCCCTCGCGGTGTTATATCCTGCCTCCTCCAGCGTCACACGCACTTTCTTCCCTACACCGGAAATGTCGGAAAGTAGAACCTTCTCTTTCTCTTCTTCGGCCGATTCGGCGATCAGTTCCCAGTCCAGAAGCTTTGACGCCAGTCTGATGTTCCGTCCTTTTTTGCCGATAAGAAGGGCCAGCTGATCGCGGGGAACCGTCAGAGTTATGCTCTTTTTAGCCCGGTCAATTACCATTTTTATTATCTCGGCCGGACTTACGGCGGCGGGGAGATACTCGCGAATGTCATCGTTCCATCTCACTATATCTATCCTCTCGCCGTGCAGTTCTTTAACTATGTCCCTGACCCTGGATCCCCGCATGCCGACACAGGCCCCCACCGGATCAACTTTTTCGTCCTTTGAACAAACTGCCACTTTGGTTCTCTCGCCGGCTTCCCTTGCCATTGCCTTTATCTCAACTATCCCCTGAGATATCTCCGGAACTTCCAGTTCAAATAGTTTTTTCACAAACCCTTCATCGGTCCGCGACAGGATTATCTCGGGAGCGCCGGTTTCGCGATCAACCTTCAAAAGATACGCCCGTATGACCTCCCCCTGTCTGAATCTTTCCCGCGGTATCTGCCCACTGCGCGGCAGGATGGCCTCGGTATCATCAAGCTCAACAATGACTTTCCCCTTCTCAAACCGGTGAACAGAACCGCTTATTATTATCCCGACTTTTTTAGTGTACTTCGCGTACACCACGTCTCTTTCCGCTTCACGTATTTTCTGTATCATTACCTGCTTGGCGGTCTGAGCCGCGATCCTGCCGAAACGAGCGCTTTTCACTTCCTCACCTTCCGCGAAAATCTCTATTTTACCGGTCTCTTTATTTATGTTGACCGTGATATCCTCTTTTGAGATATCGGGATCGTCGATAACTTTCCGCGCCGCGCTTGCCAACGCGCTTTCAATCGCTTCAAACAGTATCTCCTTGCTGATACCCTTCTCCCGTTCTATTCTCTCCAGAGCAGTCAGTAATTCTCCATTCATGTCATTTCTCCGTTATCCCGGTTATCGCTTTCGCAACGTTTTTTATAGTTTATAACCGGTTTTAGTTTTGCTTTTACGATATTTTTCCCGTCAATTTTCACCGCATCGCCGCGAGGCACTTCAATGGTAATCCCTTCTTCGTTGTTTCCGGACAAGAGCCGGCCAAGAACGGCGCTTTTCCCATCCACGGGTTCGCGCACTATCACTTCAACCTGCTTTCCCACAGCCCACGAAAAATCGCCCGCGCTTTTAAGTGTCCTGTCCAGCCCCGGAGAAGACACCTCTACAGTGCATTCGGCGGCAA
>JBDRNI010000181.1:0-9187 GCA_043811335.1 Candidatus Omnitrophota bacterium
CCACGCTGGTTGAGAACCTTCTTTTTAAAGGAGGGGCGATTTCCCGAAAAGGGAGTGTTGACGAGGGGAGTACCGTGTCAGATTATAATGACGACGAAAAGGAACGCAAGACGTCCATCAACCTGTCCGCGTCCTATTACGAAAAAGACGGCGTGAAGGTAAACCTTCTGGATGCGCCCGGATATCTGGATTATATCGGAGAAGTAATTGCAGGGGTGAACGCCGCGGATGCCGCCGTTCTTCTGGTTGACGCCGTAGACGGCATAAAGGTCGGCACGGTGAAGTTTAGAAAAAGGGCGATGGAACTCGATCTCCCGGGGGTCATAGTCGTTAACAAGATGGATAAGCATAACGCTGATTTCGGGAAAGTTCTTGGAAGCATAAGAGAAAGGTTCGGCAAGAATTGCGTGGCTCTTTATTATCCCATCGGAAGCGGCGCGTCTTTCTCCGGGGTTGTCAATCTTCTGACAAAAGAAGGCATGGATAAACTCGCCGGAGACGATAAAAATAATGCCGAACGTCTTTCAAGCGAATTAACCGAAGGCGTGGCCGAATCCGATGACGCACTTCTTGAAAAATATCTGGAAAAAGGCGAGCTGTCAACGGAAGAGATTAGAAAGGCCTTCAGGGCCGGTGTTGTCTCGGGTAAGATAGTGCCCGTGATACCGGCGTCCATGGCAAAGGATATAGGCGTGAGTGAGCTCATGCACGTGATACGCGCTTACTTACCGTCTCCCGAGGACCGTCCGCCGCAGGAAGCGGATTCCCTCAATCACGTCGCCGCCGCCGAAGAGGGTGCGGATAATACTATCAGCATAAAACCGGACTCGGACGCCGATTTTTCCGCGCAGATCTTCAAGACGATATCCGACCCTTATGCGGGCCAGATATCTATTTTTCGGGTGAGATCCGGCAAGGCCCTCTCACACCAGCCCATTAAAAACACAACAGGTGACGTGACGGAAAAAGTTGGACAGCTGTTTTATCTTAAAGGGAAAGAGCAGATACATGCCGACTCGGTGATTTCCGGCGACATAGCGGCAGTGACAAAACTTAAAAGCACGCATACGGGCGATTCGCTTTCCTATGAAAAAAAATGCGTGAAATTCAAGAACATCAATTTCCCCGAACCGGCCGTGAGCCTTTCGTTAACACCCAAGACCCGGTCCGACGAGGATAAAATATCCGGCGTGCTCGCAAAACTTTCGGCCGAAGACCCGACGTTTCAGATGACCCTGGATAAACAGACCAACGAACTTATCGTTTCCGGCATGGGTGATTTGCATCTCAAGACAATGATCTCCAGAATGAAAACCCGTTTCGGTGTCGGGGTTGATATAGGAACGCCGAAAGTGGCGTACAAGGAAACTATCACGGCCGAAGGAGATTCCAAGTATCGGCACAAAAAACAGTCCGGCGGCGCGGGGCAATTCGCCGAAGTGTGGATGCGGATCGAGCCGCTTCCGCGCGGCGAAGGTTTTGAATTTGTCAACAAGGTAGTCGGCGGCGCTATACCGAAACAGCTTATCGGCAGTTGCGAAAAAGGCGTGAGAAACTCGCTGTCCGAAGGCTCGGTTGCCGGGTATCCCATGGTTGATGTCAGAGTTATTGTTTATGACGGCAAGACGCATCCCGTGGATTCCAAGGATATCGCTTTTCAGATAGCTGCGGCGCACGCGTTCCGCGAATCTTGCCAGAAGGCCAAACCGGTGCTCCTGGAACCGATAATGAACGTTGAACTTACCGTGCCCTCGGAAAACATGGGCGATATAACGGGCAGTTTGAGTTCCAGACGCGGCAGGGTTCAGGGAATGACCCCGGAAGGCGCGATGGAAGTGGTAAAAGCGAAAATGCCGTTGGAAGAAATGTATAAGTATGCCAACGAGCTGAAATCTATCACTGCAGGTCGGGCCACATATTTCATGTCATTTTCACATTATGAGGTGGTTCCGTCAAATATTGCTCAGAAAATCATTGAAAAAAGTAAAAAATCTAAAAAAGAGGGTGAATAAATAAATGTCGGGACATTCAAAATGGTCAAGTATTAAACATAAAAAAGGCGCCGCGGACGCCAAGCGCGGCAAGATGTTTACCAAGCTGATACGCGAGATAACCGTGGCGGCAAGAGAAGGAGGGGGTAAAGTGGACGCCAATCCACGGCTGCGTTTGGCTGTTCAAAGAGCCAAAGACGCCAACATGCCGGCAGGCAACATAGACCGCGGCATCAAGAAAGGCACGGGCGAGCTTGCCGGGGTGTCTTATGAATCCATATCTTTTGAAGGGTATGCGCCGGGCGGCGTCGCCGTGATAGCGGAAAGTCTTACCGATAACAGAAACCGCACAACGAGCGATGTGCGCAGTATTTTTGCTAAACGCGGCGGGAATATGGCCGGCACGGGATCGGTAGCGTTTTTGTTTGAGAAAAAAGGTGTCTTCCTGATAAAAAAAGAAGACGCAGAAGAAGAAAGCCTTTTGACAACGGTGCTGGACGGCGGCGCGGAGGACCTCACTTCTGACGAGGATTTTTTTCAAGTTACCTGCGCGCTCGTGGATTTTGATAAAGTGAGATCCGCGCTTATGGCAGGGAAAGTAAAAATAGAGTCGGGCGAACTCAGCATGGTCCCGAAAACCTCTGTTAAGGTAGAGGATGCCGAAACGGCGAAAAAGGTGCTGACGCTTGTTGAAGAGCTTGAAGATAATGACGACGTGCAGAACGTCTATTCCAATTTTGATATCCCGGACGAGATCCTTAAAGAGGTAGAGTAAAGATCATGAGAGTCTTAGGGGTTGACCCGGGATTACAGAGAACGGGATACGGCCTGATCGAAGCCGAGGGCCCGGATCGCATGAAGATGGTAGAGGCCGGCGTGATAGAAACGCTTCCCGACAGCGGCATTTCAGGGCGCCTTGCGGATATATACAGAAATCTGACGGATATCATTGATAAATATGCGCCCGATGTTCTTGTTTTAGAAAAACTGTATTCGCATTATAAACACCCGGCCACTTCTATTCTCATGGGGCATGCCAGAGGGGTTGTCTGTCTCGGGTGCGGCGTGAAAGGAGTGGAGTTGGTCAGTTATCCTTCCACGCATATCAAGAAAGCCATTACCGGAAACGGCAGGGCGAAAAAACATCAGGTGCAGCGCATGGTAAAATCGTTGTTGGGCCTAAATAGGCTTCCCGAGCCTTTTGACGTTAGTGACGCGCTTGCCATGGCGATAAGCTACGTGTATGTAGAAGGAAAAGTAAAAGTTAAAGTGTAAAAGGTAAAATTCAGGAAGCGTAGGATAGTATGATAACGCGGATATCCGGAACGATCGCGGGCAGAAGAGGAAATTCGATTTTTGTAGAGGCCGGTTCCATGTGTTATGAAGTGATGGTTCCTCTTGCTGTTATGCGGAGCCTGGAACGGGAAAACTCCTTCACGGAAAAAGTGGAATTTGTCACATACCATTATTATCAGATGGAGCCGTCGCGCGCCGTGCCGATGCTTATAGGGTTTCGAAACGATATTGAAAAAGAGTTTTTTGAGAAGTTTATCTCGGTTTCCGGGGTCGGCCCCAGGGCTGCTTGCAGGGCTCTCGCGGAGCCGTTTTCGGAGGTAGCCGGCGCGATCGATTCGGGCGATATTCAGTTTCTCAAGCGCTTACCGGGCATAGGAGAACAGCGCGCGCGGCTCATAGTGGCGAAATTGCAGGGAAAAGTCGGCAAATACGGGCTTATTCGTTCCGGCGCGGGCACGGGCATAGTGCCGGAAGATGACGACGTAAAAAAAGAAGCTCTTGCCGTGCTGCTTCAGCTGCAATATAAAAGGTCTGAGGCGGAAGAAATGATACAGAAGGTTCTTGAGAGAGGACCGGAGATAAAAACCAGTGAAGAGCTGCTCAACGAAGTGTATCGTCAGCGGACAACGGTCAAAGGATGAAGGGCAGGTTAACCTGCCGGAAACTAATCAGGTTAAAAAAATGAGCGATATACAACGCAAAAGATTCATGGATAAAAGCGAAGAGATCGTCCGGCAGGGCGAGACCGAAGACGATCGCATAATGAACATGTCGCTGAGGCCGGGTTCGGTCGGGGATTTTGTCGGCCAGAGGCAGGTCATAGATTCTCTTGAGATAGCGATCAAGGCGTCCATGAAAAGAAACGAGCCCATGGAGCACGTGCTTCTTTCCGGGCCGCCGGGGCTGGGGAAGACATCTCTTGCGCATATAATCGCGAACGAAAGAAAAGCAAAAATAACGGCTACAAGCGGCCCGGCGATTGAAAGAGCGGGCGATCTTATAGGTATTCTGACGAATCTCGCCGAAGGCGATATACTTTTTATTGATGAGATCCATCGTCTTTCCAAGGTCGTAGAGGAGTTTATTTACCCGGCGATGGAAAACGCGCAGATAGATTTTTTGGTAGACAAGGGCCCTTACGCGAAGACGATAAAATTCAACCTTAAACGATTCACACTTATAGGGGCCACAACGCGCGCCGGTCTTTTAAGCGCGCCGCTCAGGGACAGGTTCGGTATGTTTTTTCATCTTGAATTTTATTCGCCCGAAGAACTCGTAACGATCATCAAACGGTCGGCCGGAATACTCGGCATACCGATAGACGATGACGGAGCTGCCGGGATAGCGGTGCGTTCAAGAGGCACACCGCGTATCGCTAACCGTCTTTTGCGGAGAGTGAGGGACTGGGTTGAGGTCAAGGCAGACGGCAGGATCACGCATGAAGCGTCGGTTAACGCCCTGGGCGTCCACGGCATAGACGAAAAGGGTTTGGACCGGATAGATCGCCGGATGCTGGATATCATGTATTCTTCATACAAAGGAGGACCTGTCGGGATAGAGGCCATCGCGTCGTCTCTCAACGAAGAAACCGATACCATAGAAGATGTGATCGAGCCGTATCTTCTAAAAATAGGGTTTTTAAAACGGACACCGCGTGGACGCGAACTGACGGAAGCGGCCCTTGAATATCTCGGCAAGAAACCGTGCGTGAGTCAGAAAGAATTGTTTTAACCTAAAACCGCATGCCGCAGACAATCGGTAGAATACTCATAATTTTCGGATTGGTTCTCACGGCGCTCGGCGGGGTATTTCTCTTAGCGGAGAAAATACCCTGGCTGGGTCGTCTCCCGGGAGATATTCTCATCAAACGCGGCAACTTCACCTTCTATTTCCCATTAGCTACCTGTATTCTGGCCAGTATAGCGCTGTCGGCGATAATTTATTTATTTTTCAGAAAATGAGCGACAGCCCGCGAGAGCGATCATGTCAAAAAAAAACAATTATCTGGATCATTGCGGCAGGCGCGTTAAGCGCGGCCCTCTTTAGGTTCTTTTTTATTTTCCCCGGCGCAACGCCCGGCGCGGAGAAACCGTTCATAATACGTGTTCGTCTTGCGAATAACGTGAAGGCGGTACGGCTCGCGGCGCGGAACGGTTATAAAGTATACGATATTAAAACGGGCGAGTTCCTGAAAGAAAAAGGACCCGGGCAGAAAGAAGTCAAGATCACCACGGGCGGGGTGCGCGTCTTGCCCCTTGCCGGCGGAAATATCATCCTGAACGGTAAACCTTATAATGGCAAGATAGATATCGTTACGACGCCTAAAGGCCTGGATGTGATCAACACCGTGGAACTTGAAGATTACCTTAGGGGTGTTCTGCCGCGGGAGGTAAGCCGGTATTGGCCCTTTGAGGCCATAAAAGCGCAGGCGATCGTCTCGCGCAGTTTCGCGGTGCATGAAGCCATGCGCCGCAAAGCGCGTTCTTACGACCTTACGGCTGACACGTTCTCGCAGATTTACGGGGGAATCGCCGACGAGAGGCGGCGAACGACGGAAGCGGCGGGCGCAACGCGAGGCAAAGTGCTGGTATACGGCGGAGAAGTGCTGCCTGCGTATTTTCATTCCACCTGCGGCGGGCATACTGCGGACGCCGCGCGCGTGTGGGGAGAAGGCCCGGTGCCTCTTTCGGGTGTTAAGTGCCGGTGGTGCCGAATTTCGCCGTATTTTCGCTGGAAAACGCGGATGCCCGAACAAACTATCGTGCAGAAATTTAACCGCAGAGGGTATGCTTTTAAAAGAATTGACGCTATCGAAGAAGGCCCCAGAGACAATTCGGGACGTCTGGAGTATCTGAAAATAAAAACTCCCGGCGAATGGAGCGAGATAGCAATGGGCGATTTTCGTTCCATTCTCGGCCGACGCGTTTTGAAAAGCGCGAATTTCAGCGTGAAAAAACGTGCTCACTCTTATGAGTTCTCGGGAGTCGGATGGGGCCACGGGGTAGGGATGTGCCAGTGGGGCGCGCTTGGACTTGCCCTCAGAAGGTGGAGCGCGGAGAGGATCTTGGAGTATTATTATCCGGGCGCGAAGATCGAGAAATTAAAGACCGCAAGGGCGGGGTAACCCCGCCCTTGCGGCGTGTCATCAAACCATGAAAGTAAGCGATTTTAATTACGATCTGCCGAAAGAATTGATCGCGCAGCGGCCTTTAAAGAAAAGGGATGCGGCGCGTATGATGGTGCTCGACCGGCGAACGAGGCGTATCACGGAAAAGGTCTTCCGCGATATAACCGAGTATCTCAGTCCGGGCGACTGTTTAGTTTTGAATGATACGCGTGTTGTTCCGGTTCGGCTTTATGGCCGAAGAAAAACAGGCGCGCGGGTAGAACTGTTTCTTCTTGATTTCCGGCCGGAACTTCCAAATGCCACTGCGCTTGTCCGTCCATCAAAACGGATCAAGCATGGTGAAGAGATCCGGATGGAGGGGGGGCGCACGGCTGTCGTTCTCGGGTCGGCAGAAGCCGGCCGCCTCGTGCGATTTGACGGGCCCGTGAGCGAAGTTTTAAGGCAGGGACACGTGCCGTTACCGCCGTATATAACTCGCCGGGATGATGCCGGCGACAGAGACGATTATCAGACCGTTTATGCGCGCCGGGACGGCGCCACGGCCGCTCCCACCGCGGGGCTTCATTTCACGCATGAGGTTTTCGGTGAGATTGAGAAAAAAAAGGTCACGATCGTTCATGTAACTTTGCATACCGGTTACGGTTCTTTTGCTCCCGTCGCGGCGAAAAATGTTGAAGATCACGTCATGCACACAGAACGGTTTGAAATAAGCAAGGCCGCCGCGGACAGGATCAACAGGGCGAAGGCCTCCGGCGGGAAAATATTTGCCGCAGGAACTACTACCACGCGCGTGCTGGAAGCGTCGGCCGCGGAAAGCGGCAAGGTCGTGGCCTCTTCCGGCGAAACAGGGCTATTTATCTATCCCGGATACCACTTCAAGGTGGTAGACAGTATCATGACCAATTTTCACCTGCCATCGTCAACCCTTCTCATGCTGGTTGCCGCTTTTGCCGGCCGGGATTTTGTTCTGGAGGCATACAAGCGGGCCGTGGAAGACCGGTTCAGATTCTTTTCATACGGCGACGCGATGCTCGTATTGTAAGTGCTTGTATTATAATGTGTTATGTTCCACCTGTTTGTCATCCCCGCGGAAGCGGGGATCCAGAATAGAACGTTCCGGATGGATTCCCGTTTTCACGGGAATGACATCTGATCTCATCCCCCATATTTCTTTACAATTAGGCGGGGGGAGTGCTAAAATACACGCATACGGCGTTAAAACGGATGGGGTTAGCCATGCCAAGACGGAAAAAGATAGTCATAGCCGATGATAACCGGGGGATGTGCGAAACGGTTAGCGATTTCCTGACGGGATCAGGTCATAAGGTTGATGCGGTCTATAATGGGTATGAACTTCTTACCTATCTTAAGACTAATACTCCGGCAATCATTATTCTGGATCTCATGATGCCCGAGAAAAGCGGTTTATCTATTTTTAATACCCTCAAGCAGGTCTCTCCGTATTCCCGCATTATTATCTATACCGGCTACGAGAAGTATAGAAACAGTGTTTATGCCCGCGCGGCGGACCGGTTCCTCGTCAAGGGCGATAGCCTGGAAGGTCTTCTCAGGGCCGTTGAAGAACTCATGTAATACTCAAAACCAGCCGGGTGCCGATTTTTCTTATGAAATTTAGTATTGAACACAAAGACGCTTCTTCCCACGCGCGGTGCGGAAAAATAACAACGGTTCATGGCGAGGCTGATACTCCGGTATTCATGCCGGTGGCGACCAGGGCATCCGTGAAGGCCATCTCCGGCCGGGAATTATCTGACAGCGGCGTGGAAATGATCATATCCAATGCCTATCACCTCTACCTAAGGCCCGGGCAGGACATTATTGAGAAAGCCGGGGGGCTTCACGAGTTCATGGGGTGGAAAAACCCCATAACTACCGACAGTGGGGGATACCAGGTATTCAGTCTGGCCGAACTCAGAAAGATAAACGATAACGGTGTGGAATTCCGTTCGCATATTGACGGGTCGCGGCATTTTTTTACTCCGGAAAACGTGGTAGATTTTCAACTTGCGCTCGGAAGCGATATTCTCATGCCGCTGGACGAATGCGTGCACTATCCGGCTGAAAAAAGATATGTGGAAGAATCGGTGAACCTTACCCTGCAATGGGCCGCAAGGTCAAAAAAAGAGTTTACCGAAAAGAACCGTTCCGGAGCGGCTCTTTTCGGCATCGTTCAGGGCAGCACCTATAAGGATCTCAGAACGAGGTGCGCGGAAGAGCTTCTCGCCATTGGGTTTGACGGTTATGCCCTCGGAGGCGTCGGGGTCGGCGAACCGGCAGAAGCGGCGGAAGAGATAACGGCCCATACCGCAGCGCTTCTTCCGGAAGAGAGCCCCCGATATCTCATGGGAGTGGGTCCTCCACTTGATATCCTTGCGGCCGTCTCATGCGGCGTGGACATGTTTGACTGTGTCGTGCCGACGCGGAACGGCAGAAACGGCCAGGCGTTCACCTTTTCCGGGGAAGTGCAGCTCCGGAACGCCACGTCAAAAGAAGATTTCGCGCCCATTGAAAAAGGATGCGCCTGTCCGGCATGCCGGGATTATACCAGGGGATATATCCGTCATCTGTTCAATGTCAACGAAATGCTCGGGATGAGGCTTGTTTCTTTACACAATATATATTTTTATGTTAAACTTATACGTCTTTCGCGCGAGGCTATTCGCGCGGACAGGTTCTTGGATTTCAAGAACCGATTTATGAAGGAATTCAGACAAAATTAAAAGGAGAAAACAATATGTTAGCTTTAGCTTTT
>JBDRNI010000182.1:0-7274 GCA_043811335.1 Candidatus Omnitrophota bacterium
CTCCCCGGTAAAATACCCTTTACCGACGCCCTGTTGGTTGGATATGATAACAATTTCATAACCGGCATCGAAAAGTTTTTTTATGGCTTCCACAACAAGCGGCAAAAAATGAAAATCTTTCCACGCGGCCACGTACCCATGTTCTGTCCATCCGCCGGGATCGGTATTTATCACCCCGTCCCTGTCAAGAAACACGTATTTATCGTCCATCTCTAAGCGCTCCCGTATTTGGCCATTTTCGATAATGTCAAATTACAAAATTCAAAGCACAAAATAAGCACAAATATCAAAATCCAAAACATAAATAAAAGTTTTGGTATTTGAATTTGAGATTTTGGGTTTATTTTGGATTTTGTGCTTTGTCATTTGAATTTAACGTGGATGACAGTCACCCACGCCCTGTCTTCTGGATCATCTCTCTGTATTTCAGGTAACTCACGATCTGATACAACCCGCTGAAAACCGCGACAGTCAGGCCGTATATGCCGTCTTTATACGCTTTCTTCCGCAAAAGACGGCGATAAAAACAGCGGTCAAAAGTGCGCCAGGTGGCGTGCCCGAGACTCATCTTTCTGCCGGTATTGTACCATTTTTTCGCTTCAAGCGTGGTTTGACTGTTAAGACTGCTGAGATAATCCGAGATATCCCTGTGGGAATAATGTATTAAATCCCCTTTAAAGTGCCCGCAATCACCGTCCAGAAACGCGCGCGGATGAACCTCTACCTCTTCATACCGGAACGCATTTTTCAGAAAAAATTTTGTTTGAGCGGCAGGATACTCACCGCCGTAGCGGAGCCAGTGATCACCGATATAATTCCGTCTGGGAGTGGTGTACGCCTTGAATTCCGGCACACCCTTCAGAAGACCGATGATCTCGTCTGCAAGAGGTTCCGTCACGCGCTCATCGGCATCCAGACTTAATACCCAGTCGTTTGCAGCCTGCGCGTAAGCCCAGTTACGATGCACGCCCTCATTCTCCATCTTTCTGACGAGGATCTTGTCGGTATATTTTTTTACTATTTCCCGCGTCGTATCGGTGCTTTCGTCATCCACCACGATGATCTCGTCAGCCCATTTCACGCTTTCAAGACATCCGGCGATATTCTGCTCTTCGTTTTTTGTTATGACAACCACACTCACCGGAGCTTTTTCCATGTCTACCCCATTCCTGTTTATTTCGGATCCAACAAAGACAAACATGCATCTGCCACGCTTGCCGGATCAATTTCTGTCAAACATCTTCCGCCGTGCCGGCATTCCGGAAGTTTAAAACGGTCATAACAGGGCCGACACGAAACTGCTCCCGCCTTTACAACCTTATGCCTTTGTGAAAGCGGATACGGCCCGTAGACCGCCTCATCCACCGGCCCGAAAATAGAAACCGTTTTGGTCCCGAGAGCAACGGCCATGTGCAACGGACCGCCGTCATTGCATAAGACGAGCTCACACTCCGCCAAGAGCGCCATATAATCCACCAGCGACAAATCGTTCCTGCGTGCCCCCGGCGTTTTTTTCATGTTTTCTGCTACACCGGCGCATAAAGCCTTCTCGGAAGCATCACCGACAATTATTACCTCATAGCCTTTTTCCACGAGAATATCCCCGACAACCGAAAACCCCTTCGCATTCCACCGTTTGCGGGACGCATGACGTCCCCAACTGGCCCCGCCACCCGGGATAATCGCGACAAGCTTAGGAGAACGCGCCGGCGGGTTTTTCTTCGCCGTACCCGCGACAAGCCGCAGCTTCTTCTCGCGAACGGGCACATTCATGCGCCCAAGAAGATCAAGGTAGTATTCTACGACATGTCGCGCCTTGAATCCATCAAAAGGTGTCTTGTCCGTGAGGAAAATTCCGCGGCGCCTGTAATTCAGTCCTATCCGTCGGCGGATACCGGCAAGCATGAAAACAAATCCGAATTTCCTGGATAAGGTAAAATCAAAGACAGCGTCATACCGATTTCGCCGGATCCTCATGAATAATTCTAACAATGACTGCAGACAGCGTATCCTGGACCGGCGCCATAGTTCTCTATAAAAATCTTTTTCGTAAACCAGAACCTCATTCACGTCGGGATCATTCTCGACAATGTCTTTTGTTCTCGCGTTACACAGATAATCCACGGAAACGTTTTTTATGCCTTCCTTGAGGTTCGTGATCAATGGCGTTGTAAAAAGAACATCGCCTATTCCGAATATATTAGCGATCAGTATCTTTTTCATGCCGCTCGCTTTACTATTTTTCGGGCGGCGTTGAACACCTCATCCACTGTTACCGCCCGAAGACACTTGTAGTCATGGGGACACGCGGCGTCATGACACTTTTCGCATCCGGGATCTTCATGAAACACGACATGGCCCTCCCCGCAAGGCCCCCATCGCACCGGACCCACGCCGGGAATATTTCTGCCGAATATGCCGATAACAGGCACTCCGAGCGCAGCGGCCATGTGCATCGGACCGGTATCATTGCCGACAAAAAGAACGGTCTTTTTTAAAAACGCCGCCAGGGCCCCCAGATCAAATACACCCGCTCCCTCTATTGCATCAGCTTGCGCCAGAAGTGCTATCTTCCCCACCAGGGCGGATTCTTCCCGGCTTCCGAAAACAACCGCGCGGCATCCCAGTTCGGTCTTTAGTCTGCGGATAAGTTCCGCATATCTCTCATGAGGCCATATCTTCGCGGAATTACTGCTTCCGGGATGAACGGCTATCAAAACTTCCCGCGGATCAATTCTCCTATGCTGCATAAATTCCGCCACGGTTTTTTCATCCCCGCGAGAGACAAAAAGATGCGGCAGAAAAACGCCCTGCCCCGCTCCCACCAGATCCAACAAATCCCTCGTATACTCACATTCGTGCTTTTCCCCTTTTCCTCTTTCGTCCGGTATCTTTCTGTTAAGAAAGATGCCTCCCCATTTCCTGTCATATCCCGCGCGGACGGGAATACCAGTGAGAAAACACGCCAGATGCAGATCTTTTCTCGGATTAAGCACTATCGCCATATCAAAATGGTTTTTTCTCAATAGGGAAACAAGCCGGAACATCCTCAGCAGCCATTTGCCTTTCCCGGGAACGCCGACAGTAAATATCTTTTCAATATCCTGACGCGCCTCAAGCACGGGCCTGGAATATTCCGATGTCACGAACGAAACGCGGGCGGCGGGATAACGCCTTTTCACGGCATCTATCGCAACGGTTGAGAGAAGAACTTCCCCGATGCGATCGGTTCGAAAAATAACGATCTTTTTCATGTTTTCCGTCCGATTTTATCCCGAAAAACGGCAGCGGAATAATACCCATACCGCTTTCATGCCGTCAAACCAACCTATCTTTTTCCCTTCATCATAACCGCGGCCGCGATATATTATCGGCATCTCCCTGATAGCGTATCCTTTTTTCAGAAGGCGCGCCGTGATCTCCGGTTCAATTTCAAACCCTTCGGCGCGTATATCAAGGTCACGCATGATATCCGTTCTGACCATCTTATAACATGTTTCCATGTCCGTAAGGGAACACCTGAAAAGAATATTTGTCAAAAAAGTGAGAAACCAGTTTACAAGAAAGTGAGGAAAAGAAGTGGACTTGTGCGTTTTAAGAAATCTGGAACCGTACACCGCTTCCGCTCCGGTATCTCTGACACATTCGGCCAGTTTTACGATACTCGCCGGAGAATATTCCATGTCCGCGTCCTGGATAACGATGTAGTCTCCCGTGGCGTGGGAAAGCGCAGTCCGCACTGCGCGGCCTTTTCCCATGTTATGCCGATGATACAATATTTTGAGATTCTCATCACCGTTACCGAACCGTTCTTTCAGAAGATTTCTCGTCTTATCCGCAGAACCGTCATCAACAAGAATAATTTCCTTATCAAACGCGGCATTCTTTACAAGATCAAGAACATCTATAACTGTTTTGGCCTCGTTATAGACCGGGATAAGCACGGATACTTTCATTCCTTAACTCTCCCATCCATCAGGAATTAACATGAGACCTTACGGTCTGGATTATATATTCGATCTCTTTTTCGGTAAGCTCAGGATAAATGGGTAGCGATAGGACTTTTTCGGCGGCTTTTTCGGAAATAGGGAAACTGCCGATGGCATATCCCAAGTCCCTGTAACACGGCTGGAGATGCAAGGGGACGGGATAATACACGCGAGCGGCAATACCCTTTTCGTTAAGATATTGAAGAAAGTCGTCCCGCCCTTCCACGGCTATAGTGTACTGATGATAGGTATGCGTGTTCCCCTCACCGGTCACCGGAAGAACGATCCCCGGAGAAGTGAAGGCCTTATTATACTCTCCGGCAATAGTTCTTCTGCGTTCAAGCCATGAATCAAGTTTTTTCAGCTTGACCCGAAGAACGGCAGCCTGCAGACTGTCAAGACGCGAATTATATCCTATCTCTTCATGGATATATGTTTCTCGGCTGCCGTGAACACGAAGTTTTTTTATCCGCTCGATCATTTTCACATTAGAGGAAACAACCATGCCTCCGTCACCGAAACCGTTCAGGTTTTTGCTGGGGAAAAAGCTAAAACAGGAAACATCACCGAAACTGCCGGCCTTTTTCCCCTTATGGAGCGCCCCTAGGGCCTGTGCGCAATCCTCTATGACCTTAAGACCGTATTTCTCTGCGATTGACATGATCCGATCCATGTCCGCGCACTGACCGTAAAGATGCACGGGGATTATGGCCTTTACCTTTTCTCTCTCGTCGGAGTTCATCCCCTCCAAAAACCATTCCACTTTGGCGGGGTCAATATTATATGTCGCGGGGTCTATATCCACAAAGAGAGGTTTTGCCCCCACGATGGACACCGCTTCAGCGGTAGCGAAAAAAGTGAAAGGCGTCGTGATCACAAGATCGCCTTCTTTTATCCCCAGGCTCCGCAACGCGAGAACAAGGGCATCCGTGCCCGAAGCCACACCGGCAGCGCCGGAGGAGGCGCAATAAGCCGCAATTTCACTTTCCAGCCCGCTCACCTCTTCGGACAACACGAAATACTGGCTGTCTATAACCTGTTTTAGCGCCGCATCTATCTCGCCCTTCATGGAATGATACTGAGCTTTAAGATCCACGAGCGGTATATTCATTTTCATATTATCTTTCATTTGCTTTTACCTTCTGCTCCACGTTCAGGGCGGGGAAACCCCGCCCCTACTCTATGTTCTCTGCTTCTGGAACCACGCAACGGTCCTCCGCAGGCCTTCGTCCAGGCCGACAACCGGTTCCCATCTGAGTTTTTCTCTGGCTTTCGTGATATCGGGATTTCTTACCTTCGGGTCATTCACGGGCAGGTCCTTAAAAATCAGCTCGCTCCCGCCGCCCGTGACCGTTTTAATCTTTTTCGCGAAATCCAGTATACTCATCTCAACGGGATTACCGAGATTCACGGGTTCGTTCAGGTCAGACTCCATTAATCTTATTATCCCTTCCACCAGATCTGACACGTAACAAAAACTCCTTGTCTGTGACCCATCACCGTATACCGTCAACGGTTTACCCTCCAACGCCTGAGTTATAAAGTTTGGAACCACCCTTCCGTCACGATACCGCATCCTCTCGCCGTAGGTATTGAATATACGCGCTATTTTTGCGTCAACACCGTGCTTTCTGTGATAAGCCAGAGTGATCGCCTCGGCAAAACGTTTGGCTTCGTCATATACGCCGCGGGGACCCACCGGATTCACATTGCCCCAGTATGTTTCCGGCTGGGGATTAACCAAAGGATCTCCGTACACTTCCGAAGTAGATGCCAACAAGAATTTGGCCCCATGTTTTTTAGCTACTCCCAGACAATTATGTGTTCCCAACGAACCGGCTTTAAGCGTTTTTATCGGAAACTCAAGATAATCCTCCGGACTTGCCGGAGAAGCAAAATGAAGAATGTAATCAATTTTTTCTTCCAGGGTAATATGCTCGGAGATGTCATGCCTGATAAACTCAAAATGGGCGTTATCCTTTAGATGTTCAATGTTGCGTTCGGAGCCTGTCACAAGATTGTCCACGCATATTACACGGTGCCCGTCATTCAATAACCTTTCCGACAAGTGTGATCCGACAAATCCCGCCCCGCCTGCCAGTAATATCCTCATGTTTTTCATTTTCATTTCAAAGTTCCATTGCAGCGCTGTAATTACCAACAAACCATTCCGTGGTCTGTTCAAGCGCCTTGTAAAAATTGACATCGGTTTCAACTTTAAGAATATCCGTTAATCGGCTTATATCGGCAAGCGACCTGTTCATATCTCCGGGACGTCTCGGAGCATGTATAGACTCAATCTGTTTGCCAAGAATCTTCTTAATGGTTTCAGAGAGCTCCAGAATTGAATGCTCTTCCCCGAACGCCACGTTAAAAACCCCGCCCGAGATACCGGAAATCTCGCATGCGGCAAGATTCGCCTCAACAACACGAGAAATAAAGGTAAAATCCCGGCTCTGTGAACCCTGGCCATGAATAACACACGGCCGATTATTGTTAAGAGCCGATATAAAAGTCGGTATTGCCGCGGCATATTGCGAGGCGGGATCCTGTCTGGGGCCGAATACATTAAAATATCTGAGACGTACTGTTTCAAGCCCCATGGTTTCCGCAAACATTCTGCAATATAATTCGGCGGAAAATTTGCTTACGGCATATGGACTCATGGGCCTCGGCTCGAAAGATTCTTTCTGAGGAAAATCTTTGCAATTTCCGTATACCGAACTGCTTGACGCGTAAATCACTCTCTTGACCCGCTCTTTTTTAGCCAGCATGAGAATGTTCAGGGTTCCGCTCACGTTAACGTCATTTGTTACTCCGGGATTTTTCAGACTTCGCGGCACACTTCCGAGGGCGGCCTGATGGATAACAAAGCTGATATCTTTCAGGGCGCTTTTTACGTCATCCTCACTGCGTATATCTCCCTTACGAAAATCTATTCTGTCCATGAAGGGCGCAAGATTTTCTTCTTTTCCCGTAGAAAGGTTATCTAAGATCCGGACGGTCTCCCCCCGCCGAAGAAGCTCTTCTACTATATTTGACCCTATAAATCCCGCGCCGCCGGTTACGAGATATTTGCTCATCTCTTATTCCTTTTATTGTTCATAGCTTGGTGATGTTCTTACCCTTTATCTTTTTTTGTTCAAAAATATTTCTTGTATCAAATATCAGTTCTGCATTTTTGGCTATAAGCCCGTAATCCAGTCCGCTGTGATCAGCCGCTATCAGGACCAGATCCTGTTCCTTTAAAAAATTACGCGTAAGGCACCGCGACTTCATCTTTAC
>JBDRNI010000183.1:0-6291 GCA_043811335.1 Candidatus Omnitrophota bacterium
AAATTAAAAGTAAAAGACGTAGGGGCGAATAATCATTCGCCCTTGCGTCTTTTGTTACCAAAAATTTCAACTTGACAATTTTGCCGAGTTATGTGATTATCCATATTATATAAGAATAGGTGCCTTTTTGTGTGTTGAAAAGGTGAAAAGGGAAACCCGTGAAAAACGGGTGCGGTCCCGCCGCTGTGATCGGGGACGAAATCCACAGTAAGTCACTGGGCGTTTAAACGTTCGGGAAGACGTGGAAAGTAGAAAGAGCCGAGAGCCAGAAAACCTGCCTATGTCTATGAGCCCGGATCGTTTTTGACGGTCCGAGTCCTCGCGGAAGGGTGAAGTTAAACAGGGTGCAATCCTTAACGCTATGAATTGGTGTTAAGGATTTTTTTATTTTTAAGGACTAAAGCAAACACGGTGAGATCATGACACGGTTGATCCTGATACGTCACGGTGAAACGGACTATACCTTGCAAAAAAGGTATTGCGGCTTCAGCGATCCGCCGTTGAATAACAGAGGGCGAGAGCAGGCGAAGGCGCTTGCCGGCAGATTTAAAGCCGACAGGATAGACGTGGTGTATTCAAGTGACCTTGAAAGAGCTCTCCGGACCGCGGAAAAGGTTTTTGCCGGCAGATCAGTCAGAAGATCGGCGAATTTTCGGGAAGTTAATTTTGGAATATTTGAAGGTATGAAATACGAGGAAATTGTTGAAAAATATCCGGAACTTTATAACAGATGGTTGGAAAACCCGGCTGAATGTAAGATCCCGAGAGGAGAAACACTGAAGGTCTTGGAAGAAAGGGTCAATGCCGGGTTATTATCAATTCTCTCAAAACATGAGGGAAAAATAGTGGCGGTTGTTACCCACTGCGGTCCTATACGCGTTGTTTTAAGCGGAATAATGGGCCTTGCCCCTTCAAAGTTCTGGGACATATCTCAGAGAACCGCCGCGGTGAATATTATTGATTTTGCGGAAGGGGCCGCGCCTGCGGTGGTTAAAATAAATGATATTTCTCACCTGTTCTCAGTAAAAGGGGCGGTTTCATGAAAAAATTTGTTTTTATTCTCGGAGGCGCCAGAAGCGGGAAAAGCGGCTATGCCGTGAAACTGGCTAAAAAAATCAGAAAAAAGACGGTTTTTATCGCGACTGCCGTCGCGTCCGACAAGGAAATGGCAGAGAGGATAGCCCTGCACAGGGCTTCAAGACCGCGGCAGTGGAAGTTAATAGAAGAGGGCTCCGAAATTAATCTGGCTCTGGCGGGAATCAAGAGTCGGTATGGAGTGGTTTTGATAGATTGCCTGGGGTTATTGATCTCTAATCTGATGGCCGGCGGGCTGGAAGAGAAAGATATAGAGAAAAAAATAAAAAAACTAATAAGCACTGTACAAACAACCGCAGCCGTTGTGCTCGTGGTATCAAATGATGTGGGCGGAGGGATTGTTCCGGAAAACGCTTTAGCCAGAAAATTCAGAGATGTGCTGGGAAGGGCAAATCAGATGATGGCGGAGAAAGCCGATGAAGTAATCTTCATGCAGGCGGGTATCCCCGTGTTTTTAAAGGGAAGGAATGTCAGATAGGGTTACTAAAAAGGGTTACTAATTGGGTTACGAAGGTGGTTACTAAGAAGGTTACATGGAAAAAGCATACGAGAATCTGAAGTTCTATCAGAATATTTGTGAGATGCGCAGACTGATATATAAAATTACAGAGAGGTTTTGCAAAAGTCATATGAGATTAGTAGGACAGATGCGCGATTCTGCCCGCAGTGCAAAACAAAATATTCGTGAAGGATATAGCAAGGATACAGCCGGTGAATTTGCCCATTCGATAAGGATTAGCCGAGGTTCTTTAGATGAACTTGAAGGTGATGTGGATGATTGTTATGAGGATCGATTGGTAACTAAAAAGGAATACGATAACCTTAAGAGACTTTTTCGTCAAACAAAGTATCAAATAGACCGCTATTTAGATGCATTACATAAGCTCAATAAAGAAGGAAAGTGGAAATCACGTTTTAAAAGGTAACCCAGTAGTAACCAATATGTTGTGTATAACGTATTTAGTAACCTATAGTAACTGATAGTAACCTTTAGAAATGAAGATAAGATAGGAATTTTAAAGAGAAGGATGACCGCATGAATAAATTTGAAATAACGATAAGCGAAATTTCGGAGATTAACAGCGCTTTAGGAAAAAAAACGCAAGAACGATTGGATAATCTCACCAAGCCGCGGGGGAGTCTGGGACGCCTTGAAGAACTGGCCGTGAAGCTGACGGCGATCACGTGGAAAGAAGATCCCCCGGTGAAAAAAAAGGTAATATTTGTTCTGGCGGGCGATCATGGGGTCGCGGCCGAGGGAGTCAGCGCATATCCCCGGGAAGTGACACCCCAGATGGTCCTTAATTTTCTGCACGGCGGAGCAGGGATCAATGTGCTGGCCAGAAATATGGGCGGCAGGGTTGTCATAGCGGATATGGGTGTGGCGAGTGATCTGGAGCCGCATCCGGAACTCGTGATAAAGAAAGTGCGGTACGGAACGGCAAATATCACTAAGGGTCCTGCGATGACGAAGGAGGAAGCGGTTATATCAGTTGAGAGAGGGATAGAAATATTTGAAAGTGAATTCAAGAAAGGCATTGATATCGCGGGGACGGGAGACATGGGTATCGGAAACACCACGCCGTCAAGCGCTATAGTTTCCGTTATGACCGGCAGGTCCGTTGAGGATGTAACGGGCAGGGGAACGGGCATAGACGACGCAGGCCTGGAAAGGAAAATCGCGCTGATAAAGAAGGCGATTGAAATTAACCGTCCGGATCCCAAAGATGCGATGGATGTGCTTTCCAGGGTCGGTGGTTTTGAAATAGGCGGTCTGGCCGGTGTGATACTGGGGGCTGCTTCAAAAAAGGTCCCTGTTGTGATAGACGGTTTTATTTCCGGAGCAGCCGCTTTGATAGCCGCTCAAATAGAGCCGAAAACGAAAGATTACATGATTGCGGCTCACTCGTCGGTAGAAAAGGGGCACAGGGCCTGCCTTGATTACATGGGACTCAGGCCTCTCTTGGATCTGGATCTGCGTCTCGGGGAAGGAACCGGCGCGGCTCTGGCGATAAACATTGTAGAAGGAGCCGTCAAGATCTTGACTGAGATGGCCACGTTCCAGAGCGCATCGGTATCAAGAGGGAACGAGAAATGAAAAAATTTTTAATCGCGTTACAATTTTTAACCATCCTGCCCGTAAAGATTAAAACGGAAGTAAAAAACGAGGATCACGGCGGATCACTTTTGTATTTTCCCGTTGTCGGACTGATCATTGGTCTTTTATTGTGCGCCGTTCTTTTTCTTTGCAGAAATTTCCCGATTCCCGTGAGAAGCGTGCTTATTCTGATAGCTTCGGTTGTTGTAACCGGCGGGATCCATCTGGACGGGTTTGCGGATACATGCGATGGTTTTTACGTTTCGGGTTCCGGGGCGAGAGCGCTGGAGGTAATGAAAGACAGCCGCATAGGAGCTATTGGGGCGATAGGTCTTGTATGTCTTTTACTCCTGAAGTTTGCCTTGATATCGGGCATTCCGGGAGGAGTTCTCTGGAGGGCGCTGATAATGGCGGTGTCTTTTGCGAGATGGATCCAGGTTCTCATGTGTTACAAATCAGAATGCGCCAGGAAAGGTGGAACTGCCGCGTGTTTTATTGACCATTGTTCCGGGCGGGAATTTCTCATCGGGGGTATCTTTACCATGATTCTGTTTTTCGTTCTGGCCGGCGCGGCAGGGCTCGTAATCATGGTTCTTTCTTTGTTGCCGCCCCTGGGATTCATGCTCTATGCGAATAAAAAAATAAGCGGCATGACCGGTGATACGATCGGCGCGGCAAGCGAGATCGCGGAAGTATCCGTTCTTTTCTTTGCTCTTATTTGGATGATAAAATAATGTTTTTGTTTATCTATAGTTATATCGCCGATCTTATTCTGGGAGACCCGGAAGGGTTTCCTCATCCGGTCAGATGGATGGGGCGCCTGATAACGTTTTTGGAGAAAGTGTTGCGGAGAAGCGGCGGAGCGGAACGGCTGAAGGGTGCGGTGCTGGCCGTTGTCGTCGTGGGAATAAGCGGTTGTTTCGTGTATTTATGTCTCGTGGCTTCGCGGAAGATAAATCCGGTATTCGGGGATCTCGTCTGGGTATATTTCGGATATGCCGCGCTTTCGATAAAGGATCTAAGAGTTAAAGCGTTGGGGGTTTTAAAGGGAATAAGGGGGGATTCCCCCGCTGATGCGCGGAACCGACTTTCCATGATCGTGGCGAGGGATACACAAGCTCTCAATGAAGATGGAATGATAAGGGCAACGGTAGAAAGTGTCGCCGAGAGCACAAATGACGGTATCGTTGCGCCCCTCTTTTATCTGATCCTTGGGGGCCCCGTTCTGGCGATGGTATACAAGAGCATTAACACCCTTGATTCAATGGTGGGATACAGAAACGAAAAATATCTTCATTTTGGCTGGTTTTCCGCGAAATTAGATGATATCGCGAATTTTATTCCCGCGCGGCTTTCCGGAATTCTGATAGCCGTTTCCGCGGCGTTTTGCGGAAGGAGACCCATCGCGGCATTCAAGACGATGTTCTCAGACAGCGGAAGACATTTATCCCCGAACAGCGGTGTTTCAGAAGCCGCCATGGCGGGGGCTCTGGGGATAAGGCTCGGCGGCGTGTCGTTTTATGGAGGGAACGCCGTTCAAAGGCCGTATATCGGAAAGCAGGAAAGAGATTCGGGTCCTTCTTTCATAAATGAAGCGCTTGTTATTAGCTTTACTGTTTCTTTGCTGATGGTTTTCATGGGGGCTATTCTGCGATGCCTGATATGAATTTTTTACATGGCGGGAATATCCGCGAAGTAGCACGTGAGCGCCGGGAAGGGATGATAGATTTCAGCGCGAACATTAATCCGCTGGGGTTGGCCCGCGGCGCAAAGGAAGCTGTTTTCCGGAACCTTGACCGGGTTCTGTGTTATCCGGATCCCCGAGGACGGGATGTGATCAAAAAAGTAGCCGCCCGCTGGAAAATAGATGAACGGAACATTCTTCTGGGGAACGGATCGGCCGAACTCATATATCTTATCATGGCCGCCTATAGGCCAAAGACGACGATTATCGTCGTCCCGACTTTTTCGGAATATGAACGCGCGGCGGTAAGCGTGAAAAGCAGCGTGCGATTCCTGAGATTGAAAGAAGAAAAAGGATTCGGGCTTGATCTGTCGCATCCGGCGCCGGCCGAGATAACTTTTCTGTGCAATCCCAATAATCCCACCGGAAATCTTATTCTGGAAAACGGCCGGGTGCCCGAAATATTATCCGGCGGACTGCTTGTTATTGATGAGGCCTTCATGGATTTTCTGCCGAATGAGGATGAGCATACCTTGATACGGAAGGCCGTGGAGAACCGTAAAATGATCGTGCTAAGGACTTTTACCAAAATTTTTGCCGTGCCCGGGCTGCGAATAGGGTATCTTGTCGCTCATAGGGATGTCGTTAGCGAACTGGAACGGCACCAGGCGCCTTGGAATACGAATTCGCTGGCGCAGGTAGCAGTGGAACGGAGCATGGACGATAAGGAATATATCAAGAGAACTCATGAGCTTATTGAGGGTGAAAGGAAATTTCTTTTCGCTCAACTGGCAAAGATCAGAGGGTTACGGCCTTATCCGTCATCGGCGAACTTTATTTTAATGAAGATAGAAAATGAGGGCATGACATCGGGAAAGTTAAAAGACGCGCTTATAAAAAAGGGGATCCTTATAAGGGACTGCAGTAACTTCAGGTATTTGGGCGATAAATTTGTCCGCATAGCAGTGCGTTCTCATGAGGAAAACGTGAAGCTTATTAATGCTCTAAGGAGCGCAGCATGAAAATCACAGAATTGGAACTCAGAAGAAAGATAGAAGCGGCTGCCCAAAGGAACAAGGCCGAGGGCCTGCTCTTTTCCGGAGGATTAGATTCCGGTGTTCTCGCCGCGTTGTGCCCGGACATCAAAGCAATTACTGTCAGCCTGGGATCTTTCGGTGAAGATATTCATTATGCCGGACGGATAGCCAAAGATCTGGGATTAAAACATTTTCACAGGAGAGTAGAGATAGACGAAGCCATAGCGGCTATTCCGGAAGTGATAAAAACGCTTCGTTCTTTTGATCCGGCAATTCCCAACGACCTGGTCGTTTATTTCGGATTAAAACTGGCCAAAGAATTGGGGATAAAAAAGATAATGACCGGTGATGGAAGCGACGAGCTTTTTGCCGGCTAC
>JBDRNI010000184.1:0-2711 GCA_043811335.1 Candidatus Omnitrophota bacterium
CAGAATAGGGCTTTCGCTCAAGACATCCAGAAGGGGTATTATGCAAACATCAAACATGTTACTGCCGAGTATATTTCCCACCGCCATGTCCACGGATGAAGCCTTGAGTGCGGCGAAGGAGACAATTATCTCCGGAAGGGATGTCGCCGCTCCGAGAAGAAGCGTTCCCGTAAAGGTCTGACTCAATCCGGTTACCAGAATTATCTTTTCGCCGATCCTGGCCATCCACATGCCGAGAAACATGACTACAACCAGAAACATCAGGAATTTAGACCAGATCTTCCAAAAGGGTTCACGCTTGGAAGGTGAACTCACAGCGGCTTCCTTGTGCATCCGGTGCATGACCCGGAGATACATGAAATACGCGGTGATTATCAATATGCTTTCAACTCCTGCCATTCCTATCCGCGGAAGCGGCATTATCCCCAATGACCGCGCTACCGCGGCCCCCAGTACGATCAAAACCACACCCAACACGAAAAGACCCGTTATCCGGTTGGAGTGGGAAACCTTCGCGAGTATCCTTCCCTTCCCGTAGTAATAGTCCAGCCCCATCAGGATCATGAAATTGACCATGACCGAACCTATGATATCTCCGTATCCCAGCCCTATCCGGCCGAGGGAGAATACCGCCGTAGAGGCCGTTATGATCTCGGGAAAAGACGTCGCCACGGCGAGAAAAAACATTCCTATGACACCCTCGGAAATATGCGTCTTTTCCGAGATAGCCACTCCCTCCAGGCACAGACGGTAGGCAAAAAACGTCAATAATCCCGCACAAGATAAAAACTCACACCAGACCATAGGTTTATGTCCAATCAGGAAGAAGGCGGCTCAGCATGTAATGATTTCCGCCCGGATCTCATCACCGTTAATTTCAATTATGCCGAAAGAAGGTTTTTTTGAAAGTACGCCGCCGGTCGCGCTTCCGGGGTTAAAAAAAAGAACACCGTCTTTTTTTTCGTTAAAAGCAGTATGCGAATGACCGAAAATAATTATATCAAGTTTCTTGCCAAAGGCCATGCTGACCCTCTTGAGCAAATTAAAAGGCGCCCCTTTTCCGTGTATGACCCCGATCTTTTTCCCGGCTATGTTCAGAACCATTTTTTCCGGCAAACTCTGTTTAAGCTCGTTGCTGTCCATGTTCCCCTGAACCGCTTTTGTTTCGGCTATTTCCCCGAGCTCGTCAATCACGCTTTTCTCTATGGCGTCGCCCGCGTGAATTATCAGATCACACTCTTTAAAATAATCATAGATCTTTTGCGGCAGGCAGTCGGCGGAAATGGGGATATGGGTATCGGAGATAACACCGATTTTCATAATGTCAGCTCAAACTTCCCGAATAAACGAAGTATCCTGTTAAGCAGCTGCACGTCCCAAACCCATATATTCTGTTCTTTAGCCAGAAGAAACGCGTTCTGCTCTATACCGTTAAGCGGAACGAATATCTTCCGCACGATATTAGCCTTATCTCCGGGGCCCTGAAAATCCCATAAAGCGCAAATGTCCTGTTCATCGGCAATATCGCCGCGTTTGAGCCGACATGCCCATTTCTTGTTTTGGATACTGCCCGTGATCTGGAAAACATTTTCGGAAAGAGCGCTGCTTTTTACAGCGTCAAATTTCGGCATCTTACGGCTATTCATCCTGATCTGTATCTTTTCATTGTTAAAACTCCTGAAAAGATCGCACATGACATCGCCGACATCCTTGGCGTTAAACACGCGGTAAAGCTCATAATCTTTAGCCATGGAATTTTTGAACTCCAGGTATTTTATGTCCATATCGTCCGCGATCGCGCGCGTTCTCAGGCTGTAAACATGCTTCAACCAGTATTCAAAAAGTTTTTCCGTTATCTTATAGAAAACCCCGCTTGAAAAAACGAGATCCATCTCCTGAAGCGCCTGCAGTTTGGCCCCTATTTCCCCGCCGGTCGTAGCAAGATCTTCCTGTATTGATTTAACCGTGCTGTTGCCCCGCGCGAGTGACAGGAGAACGGGGAGAAATTTCGTTCTGGCTTTTTTTTCCAGGAAAAAATTCACGGTATTTTCAAAATACTGGTTAAGCACACCGTCCGACGCATACAGAAGTTCCGCAAAAGCGTCCAGAAGGCATTCTTTAACGTCGCCTTTACCGTGTTTTTCACTTACCAGATGCGCGAACCGGGTTGACAAAGCTTCAAGATAAAAAGGGCTGCCCTGTGAGACCTGTATGAGATAGTTCCGTATGTTCCCGTCGGGATCAGTATCCTTTACCCTGTCGGAGATAAAAGAACGGGCCGTCTGGCTGTCAAATCCGTTCACGTCAATAACCTCAAAATTCCCGAAAAGCAGAGAAAGCCGTTTTGATAGTATTTCTTTCAGAAGCGTCCGCTGTGAGCTTGAAACGATATACATCGTATTCTTCTGCACCATTATGTATTTCCCGAAGATACCGAAAGGGTTTTTGAGACGAAAATTTGAAAGGTTATGAAACTCGTCAAGAATTACAACGCAGCATTTACCGGTTTCCGCCCTGAATACCGAGGTTATATCCAGAAGTTTTTCGTAAGCGGCATCGTTCTTTCTGCGGCCCAGCAGCTTTTTGACCTCATCCATGCAGCGCACTGTTTGTGGTATCCTCGCACGGCACGCCTTTTTCATCTCATCAAGTTCACCGGAGGCCTTCTCTCCCGTTGAGGCCATGTACTGATACAAGAGCGTGGCCATGAA
>JBDRNI010000185.1:0-4436 GCA_043811335.1 Candidatus Omnitrophota bacterium
GAGAAGATAAAGATCCTGAAAGGCATGAATTGCGAAAGTCTTCAGTTCGGCATTGAACACGGCAACGAAGAGTTCAGACGAAAAGTTTTGCGCCGTCATTCAACGAACGAAAAAATAGTAGAAGCTCTAAAAATAGTGGAGAAATATGAAATACCCTATACGGTTAACAATATCATCGGGTTTCCGGATGAGACCAGGGAGCTGGTGTTTGATACGATCAACCTGAATCGCCGGATAAAGCCCAGAACGATGAATTGTTATCTCTTTACGCCGTACAGGGGAACGCGGCTGTATGCCGAATGTATCGCGAAAAAATACATGGATAAGAACGATAAGGTTCACCAGCTTCTGGACAGCGTGGAACTCAAGATGAATTCTATAAGTTACGGTGAATTAAAAGGATTGCAGAGAACTTTCCCATTATACGCGAAGTTCCCTGAGTCAGAATGGCCGAAGATAGAAAAGGCCGAGAAGTTTGACGAAGAAGGAAACCGGATATTTGAAGAACTAAGAGAAACGTATCGGGGAAAATATTTTGGATAAGTTAAGGTCAGGGAAAAATCATTTCTATGTCATTCTGAGGCCGACGAGCAGTGTCATCCTGAGGAGCAAAGCGACGAAGGATCTGGATAAATAGAAACCATGAATAACAACATCAAAATATTATTGGTCTATGTCAATTCCATGATGGATAACCTGATCCCACTGAATATCAGTTATCTCGCGGCCGCGCTCAGGGAAAAGGGCTTTGATGTGGCGCTCTTTGACACGACGTTTTACCGGACCGCCGATAAAAGTTCGGATGAAGCAAGGGTTGAAACCCTTCAGGTCAGGCCTTTTGACCTCGCCGAGTTCGGGATACGCTATAAAGATACCGATGTTTTTGACGATTTCAGGAAAACGGTTTCTGGTTATAAGCCGGACCTGATAGGGTTTTCGGTGGTGGAACCCACATACCTTCTCGCGGAAAAGCTGCTGGAGTCGATCAAGGACATGAAAGGCAAAAGTAAGGTTATTTTCGGGGGAGTTTTTTCCATTTTTGCGCATGAGAAGATAATCGCGCACCCTTTAGTGGACATGGTCTGCCATGGCGAGGGAGAGAAGGCGATCGTTGAGATAGCCGAACGTTTGAAGCTCGGCGGCACCCTGAAAGATATCCCTTCTATCACCGTAAAAGAGGGTGGTAAAATATTTCATAACAAAAAAGGTCCCCTTGTGGATCTTGATACTCTGCCGTATCTTGATTTTTCGTTGTTTGAAAAAGAACGGTTTTATAAACCCATGGGCGGACGGGTAATGAGGATGGTTCCGGTAGAATTCGCCCGCGGATGCCCTTACATGTGCACGTATTGCGCTTCCCCGGCGCTTGCCGGCGCTTTCATCTCTTGCGGAAAGTGGTACAGGGAGAAAAGCGTAAAAAGGATAATAGAGGAAATTGAATTTTATCTGGCGGAATATAAAACCGAATATTTTTATTTTATATCAGAGTCATTTCTCAACATGTGTGAAGATAATTTTAACGAGTTCATTGACCGGTACAAGTCAATAAAGATCCCGTTCTGGTTTAATACGCGGGTAGAGACGGTTACAAGAGAGAAACTCGCGAAACTGGAAAGCGCCGGATGCGACCGGATAAGCATAGGGCTTGAAAGCGGTAGTGAGCACGTGAGGCGTAAACTGTTGAAGCGTCACTATTCAAACGATTATTTCGTGGATAAGTTCAGGATATTTGACGATTTCAAGATCGCGGTATCCGTGAACAACATCATCGGATTCCCTGACGAGACGCGGGAACAGATATTTGAGACAATAGAACTTAACAGGCGGATAAAAGCGGAAAGTTTCGGCGCTTATATCTTTCAGCCGTTTCACGGAACAATCCTCAGGGATTATTGTGTTGAGAAAGGATATATATCCTCTTCTTACATGTCGGGTGATTCTCACATGGACGCGCGCCCGGCGATATCCGGTATTTCCGAAGAAGAGGTCACGGGCCTGCAGAAAACATTTTCGTTATACGTAACTCTTCCCGAAGAATACCGGCAAGACATCAAAATAGCTGAGAGATCCGATGAAGAAGGAAACAAAAAGTTCAAAGAATTAGCAAACATTTACGCAGAGCGCATAGGGCAGAGTAGAATTTTGTCATTTGGATTTAACGAATAGGTAAACCATGAGCATACTTTTTGTATTTGACGCGTATATTGACGAAACAAAGATCGGCCCGGCGTTCAACAAGCCCGGCGTTGTATATCTTTTTCCCCTGACATCCCGTCCTTCCGTGTTAGATCCGGTCAGCGAAAAGACAGGTAAAGACCGTATTGCCGAGGTGCTGCCGTCCGCCGACATGATAAACGCTTCCGCCGGAAGATTGCGTGAGAAGTATATTCGTTTCGTGGCGGATCTGCCGGGAAGATTAAGGTCGGGGCGCAGGAATCTCCGGGATATATTTGCCGTTGACCGGCATGCGACGCTCTGGTGGTTCAGCCTGATAGCCGAGAAGAACCTGTTTAAGTCGGACGCGTTCAATACTCTTGCGCAGTTTGATGCGATCGTTGACGCGATCAAATGGAGAAAAATAAACAAGGTAGTATTCGGATGCGCCAATACGAAGCTTAAAGATGCATTGAGGCAATATTGCCGCGCGAAAAAGAGAACGTTCACAGTTTTGCCGTCTGCAGACCCCGATGAGGACCGGGTTTCGAGCCTGATGCGCGGCCGAAGGTTTTTATATTTAAAGCATATCGCGATCCTGACTTGTTCCGCCGCGCGCGCGGCCGTGCGGGCGAGAACAATAAAAAAATATCTTGGACACTTAAAACAGCGCCTGAAGGGAGCAGTTGGAAAGCTTCTTATTCTCACGGCGTATCCTAATTTTGACGAAAATGCGGCCAGAACAGGCATTTTTAAGAACCGATTTTACGCGCACCTGCAGGAAAATCTTGAAACAAACTCGCCGAGCGATATAACGTGGGCAGCCATGTATGTTTCCGGCAGCCGCATGTCTTTAGAAAAATCAATGGAATACGCGGCTGGGTTCATAGAAAACGGATATTCTATCTTTTTCCCGGAAGAGTTTATCTCCATGATCACCCGGATAAAGGCGTTTTTTATCATGCTGATAAGTGGGGTCAGATTTCTTCTTCTGGAAAGGCGTATTGCCGCGCTTCATGACCTGGGCGATTACAATGTATATTCTCTGTTTCGTGACGATTGGTACTCCTCGTTTGTCGGAAAGACTGGATATGACGGGATTATCCGTTATTACGGGTTTAAGCGCATGTTGAAAAGATTAAAGGCGAAAAAAGTTCTTTATCATTGTGAAATGCGCGCCTGGGAAAAAGCGCTCATCTCCGCCCGTGACGCCGCAGGGGTGAAGACATCTCTCTTGGCATATCAGGCAGGCACGGTTCCCAGGATGCACCTCAATTTTTTTAATCACCCATCTGAGATACTTGACGCGCGTAAATATTCTCTTCCGCGTCCCGACCGGATCATATGCAATGGACGCGTTCCATACATATGCATGATGGAATCAGGTTGGCCGGAGAAGAATGTTACGATAGCCGAAGCGATCAGATATGCCTATCTCAGTGAATATCTTGCGCCCGGTGCTATTCAGAAAAAGCGCGATGCCGTGCTTATCATCCTTTCCATCAGCCCGGAGGAATCAAGTTCTGTGCTTGCGGTAGCATACGAGGCGCTCAAGGGGATGAAAGATGCGGAGATATGGATAAAACCTCATCCGTTTCTGGATATCAAAAAAACAATGCGGTTGTCCGGCATTCCGGAAGGAAACAGTATTTTTCGGATAAAAGAAGGGCCTGTTGAGGATTTTCTTTCCGCGGCGCGTGTAGTAATATCCGGAGAATCAAGCGCGGTCGTAGAGGCCGTTGCGTTCGGCTGCGCTGTCATAATAGTAAATGTTCCGGAGTGGATTAACATGTCGCCGCTCAGATCCGCGGGCGCGGAACAGGGAACAGCCGTGACTGTCAGTTCCGCGGAAGAATTAAAACAGGAGGTGCTGAACATGTTTGCCGGCACCACGAGAGAGAAAAATGATTTATATGCGGAAAAGACACGAAAAGCAGTGGAGGATTTTTTCTGTCTGGGACGCGGCAACGGTGTTCCCGAAAAGTTTCTTGAACTTCTGGGAGATAAAATATGAGCGAAACAATTTTAATATCAACTTCCACCTTCGCGGAATTTGACAGAGCTCCGAGAGATCTTCTTGAGAGAAACGGTTTCAGGTGTGTTCTGAATCCATACAGGCGTAAACTGGTCACCGAGGAGACAATCCGTCTCGGGAAAGATGCCGTCGGGATGATCGCGGGTACGGAACGTTTGGATGAGACGGTTTTTTCGGGTCTTGGTAAGCTGAAGGCCGTGTCCCGTTGCGGAGCCGGAATGGACAATGTTGATATGGACTCTGCCCG
>JBDRNI010000186.1:0-7979 GCA_043811335.1 Candidatus Omnitrophota bacterium
GGATTTGGCAAAAACATGCGAAAAACACCCGATTTCCGTGTTCAGGGGTGTCCCCAAAAGACATGTCCCCGAGGATGTCCCCGGGGAACGACCTGCGCTAGCAGGAGTAATTTTACCTTTGTTGGGGAAATTGCTTGCTAAAGAGGGGGGGATATGTTATTTTCGTAGGGATAGCAGAGTGAATAAATCATCAAAAAGGGGTTATATATATGAAACCGCGAAAAAACTTCCGCACACGTCCGAAAAAAACAGGCGCCAGAAAAAAACAAAAGGTTTTAGCCCAGAAGAGACGGTTGGTAGCTGCCGGGCATGACAAGGACAGTCTCAAAAAGTTGACGACCCCCGAGATACGGAACCTTCTGAAAAAGGCCGCCAGGAAAAAATCTCCTAAAAAGGTCTCTAAGGCGAAGAAGAAGGGGTAACAAAGGCATGAAAACCGCTACAATGGGCGGTTAGGGATATCGATTCCGGACCGGCCATACATGTGGAGCTTATCGGCAGGCGCCGTTTTGTTGGATCATGGCTAAAAAGAAAAAGACGCAAAAAAAAAGCGCTGTCAAAAAAAGCATCATAGAGAGCCTTAAAAGCGCTTTTATACACAATAGAAGATATTCTCTGGCCAAGGACGAGTATAACGCCACGGATTACGATAATTACAAGTCTATGGCGATGACGATCCGTGACCGTCAGATAGACGGGTGGATACTGACACAACAGAGGTATCACAACGAGAACTGCAAGCGGGTGTATTACCTTTCTCTTGAATTCCTTCCCGGACGTTTTTTAGCCAACAACATGCTTAATCTCGGGCTTCTCCCAGAAAGCGAAAAAGCCCTCGAGGAACTCGGCTTTAACTTAGAAGATATTTGTGAAAAAGAGATGGATCCCGGGCTTGGACACGGAGGACTCGGGAGGCTTGCCGCCTGTTTTCTGGATTCCATGGCTACGCTCGGGATTCCCGCTACCGGTTATGGCATCAGATACGATTATGGCATATTCAGGCAGAAGATAATTGACGGACGCCAGGTGGAATTTCCGGATAAGTGGCTCAAACTCGGAAACCCATGGGAGTTTGAGCGGCCCGAATTTACGCTGAAAGTGCGTTTTTACGGCAAGACGCGTAAACGCGGCGGAGCGCGCGGCAGATCCCGTGTTGAATGGGTGGATACGAACGATGTGCTTGCGATGGCTTATGATACACCGATATCGGGGTATCGGAACGGTGTGGTCAACAATCTGAGGCTCTGGTCTGCCAAAAGCACGGACGAGTTTGATCTTGATTATTTTAATGATGCCGACTATATACGGGCCTGTGAGAATAAGATCCTTTCCGAAAACATTTCGCGTGTGCTTTATCCTAATGACAGTTCATACAAGGGGCTTGAACTTCGTTTAAAACAGGAATACTTTTTTACATCGGCTTCCATGCAGGACATGATCCGTCGATTCAAGCTGCACAACGATGGTTTTGAAGTGTTTCCCGATAAAGTCGCCGTTCAGTTGAACGATACCCATCCTGCTATTGCCATCGTTGAATTGATGCGTATTCTGGTCGATGAGGAGGGTATAAAATGGGAAAAGGCGTGGGATATAACAGTCAGGACGTTTGCCTATACCAACCACACGATCATGCCGGAGGCGCTGGAGGCCTGGTCCGTATCTCTTTTGGAAAAATTGTTACCCAGACATCTGGAACTAATGTATGAGATAAACGCGCGTTTTCTTCGCGAAATTGCCGCGCGTTATCCCGACGAGCCGGACAGGTTGATACGCATGTCTCTCATAGAGGAGAACCCTGAGAAAAAAGTGAGAATGAGCTATCTTTCCATTATCGGCAGCCATTCCGTGAACGGGGTTTCCAAATTTCACACGGCGCTTCTAAAAAGCACGCTTTTTAAGGACTTTTTTGAGATGTATCCGGAACGGTTCAGCGCAAAAACAAACGGCATAACCCAGAGACGTTGGCTTGAAAAGGCGAATGCCCCTCTTGCGGGACTTATTACAGGCGTGATAGGGAATAACTGGCCGCGGCATCTTGAAGAGATGAAGAAGCTTGTTCCGTTCGCTTCGGACGCCGCGTTCCAAAAGAAATGGCAGGCCGTGAAAAAATCAAATAAGACGCGTTTTGCCGGGTATATCAGAAAAAAAACAGGGATCATGGTGGATCCCGCTTCGCTTTTTGATGTTCAGGTGAAAAGGATCCACGAATACAAGCGGCAGACAATGTTCGCTCTTTATCTTATCTCCCGGTATCTGGAGATAAAGAACGGCGTCGCAAAAGATGCGGTGCCAAGAACGGCAGTGATCTCCGGAAAGGCCGCGCCGTCATACGACATGGCAAAATTGATCATCAGGTTCATAAACGGTATTGCCGGGATTATCAATAAGGACCCGGACATGAAAGATAAACTGAAAGTGGTTTTTCTGGAAAATTACGGCGTTTCCCTGGCTGAAAGGATATTTCCCGCAGCAGACCTCGCCGAGCAGATATCCACCGCCGGACGAGAGGCCTCCGGAACCGGCAACATGAAGTTCATGCTTAACGGCGCCGTCACGATCGGAACCTGGGACGGGGCTAATATAGAGATCGCGGAAGAGGTCGGTTCCGATAACATATTTATTTTCGGACTTAAAGCGCATGAGATAACGGCCCTGGAAAAGGCCGGGTACAAGCCGGAGGAGTATGCGCGGCAAACTCCTGTTCTGGCCGAGGCTCTTCGTCTTATGCGTGAAGGATTTTTCTCATCCGGTGACCCCGGGGCATTTGTTCCGCTGTGCGATTCGCTTATGGAGAGTGACCCTTTCATGGTTCTTGCCGATTTTGCCGAGTATGTCTCCGTTCAGGAGAAGGTTTCTCAGGCGTTTCAGAACCGCCGCGCATGGACAAAAAAGTCCATATTGAACACGGCAAATTCCGGCAAATTTTCCAGCGACAGAACGGTTTCCGAATATGCAGAGGATATCTGGGGCATAAGGCAGAACAAATTCTAAACACTAAATCCGAAATACTAAACAAATAATAATGATTCAAATCCCAAATTCCAAACAGTTTTCATAGAGCCCTTGTTTAAACATTCTGGTTTGAGATTTAAAACATTGAAAAATTAGGATTTGTTTAGGATTTAGAGATTCGGATTTAGTATTTTTGTTGGCAAGATGTTTCAGGCGAGGAAAGGATACGCGGTGTAGGATCCGGAGTGTTTTATGACAAAGAAATACGTATTACACGGGGCAACGGAAGAAATAAAAACCCATATTGATTTCAAGGGAAATCTGAATCATTCCCAATATGAGGTGGTGACGGAGGCGGAAGGGCCGTGCCTCGTTCTCGCGGGCGCCGGCAGCGGCAAGACACGCACGCTCATGTACCGTCTGGCGTATCTTCTGGAGCGCGGAACGGACCCTAAAAATATTCTTCTCATGACGTTTACGAACAAAGCCGCGCATGAGATGCGCAACCGCGCCGAGATGCTGCTGAGATATACCCCGAAGGGATTATGGAGCGGAACTTTTCATCATGTGGGCAACCGATCTCTGCGCATGTATCCCGGGGAGGTAGGGTTCAAGAAGGATTTCGGCATACTTGATGCGCAGGATTCCCGCAATCTTATAAAGAACTGCATAAAGAAAACCGTTGCCAGGGGAGGGGATGAAAGGTTTCCCAAACCATCCGTGGTCCATTCAATAATAAGCCTTTCCATGAATACAAAGAGCACCATTGAGGAGATATTGGAAGAAAGATATCCGTATTTTGAAAAATTCACACAGGAAGTCAAAAACATAAAGACCCTGTATGAAAAGAAAAAGAAAAATTCCGGGAATATGGATTATGATGATCTGCTTTCAAGATGGAAATGGCTGCTTGAAAACGTTCCGCGCGCGCGCGAACGATTCAGTGAACAGTTCAAGTATATAATGGTTGATGAATATCAGGATACCAACTTTTTGCAGGCGGATATTATTGACATTCTCGGGAGCCGCCATCGAAATATTCTTGCGGTGGGTGACGACGCCCAGTCAATTTATTCGTTCCGCGGGGCTCGCGTGGAGAATATACTGCAGTTTCCTAAACGGTTTGAGGGAGTCCGGATATTCAAACTGGAGACCAACTACAGATCTACGCCCGAGATACTGGCCCTTGCCAATGATTCTCTCAAAAACAATGCGGCGCGGTTTGACAAAACACTCAAAGCGGTAAATCCCTCACTGGAAGTGCCCGCCCTCATTGAGGTTAGAGATCTTTACGCGCAGGCAGCCTTTGTGACGCAGAGAGTGCTGGAGATGCGTGAAGAAGGCGCCCGGATGAAAGACATGGCCGTTCTTTTTCGGGCCCACTACCAGTCAGCGGAACTGGAAATGGAACTGGTTAAACGAGGCATTCCGTACCTCGTGCGCGGCGGGATACGTTTTTTTGAACAGGCCCACATCAAGGACGTGCTGGCGTACATGAAGATCATGGTAAACCCGACAGACGAAATATCATGGGTACGGGCATTGAGCCTTTGTTCCGGCATCGGCCCCGGGTATGCGGAAAGGATATACGATGCTTTCCGCAAGAGTGAAATAAACGCAGCGGATTTTATCCGCAGCGATGCTTCAAAGATAATTCCGGCCAAAGCGCAAAAAGGATATCGCGCGTTCCGGAATATCATGGAAAAGGTAATAGCCTGCGGGCCCGCCGCCGCCGCGGGTGATATAATAAACACCATATTGGATTCAGGGTACGAGAAATATGTTTTGACAACATTTGAGAACGCCCGCGACAGGATAGACGACATACACGAACTCGTGAATTTTTCGCATGAGTATAACGCGCTGAACGAATTTTTGAACGATATTACTCTGAGGGAAAGTTTTCGGGGGGAGACATATTTGGGCCAGGCCGATGCCGACGAACAACTGGTTCTCACGACGATACACCAGGCGAAGGGGCTGGAATGGGGCACGGTTTTTGTTATAGGTCTTTGCGAAGGCCAGTTCCCGCATGCCAAGGCCGGCGACGAGACGTCGGAAATAGAGGAGGAGCGGCGCCTTTTCTATGTTGCGGCAACAAGGGCGAGAAAGTATCTTTATCTTATTCATCCCATTACGCGGTATGATTACAATAAAGGTACAGTGATCGCCCGGCGTAGCAGGTTTCTTGAAGAACTGGACCCGTCGAGTTATGAGGTATGGCGTGTAGATTCTTCTTCGCGGTTCCTCTCGACTTCGCTCGGCTCAGGTGGGGCAGACTTCGATGGCGGGAGGGAAATACAGTTGTGAGAACACGCAGTTAGGGCGGGACGAAGTGATCTGTGAACTGTAAACTGTGATCTGTGATCAGTGAGCAGAGAGCAGAGAGCAGAGAGCAGAGCTATTGGTAGCGTCATCCTGAGGAGCGAAGCGACGAAGGATCTGAAGTATTAGATTCTTCGGCCCTCTCGGGCCTCAGAATGACGCAAGAGGGGCCAGAAAGAAAGAGTGGTTTAACTTACTGATCACAGATCACTATTCACTGATCACTATAATACACAGGGAGGCTGGAGCTTGCAGGAAAGACAGTTCTCGTCAGGCGGCGTGATAATAAAAAGGGAAGAGGGCTCTTCTTTTAAGGTTCTTCTCGTTGAGGACCGTTTTGGTCACTGGACGTGGCCGAAAGGCCACATTGAAAAGGGCGAGACACCCGAAGATACGGCGGTGAGAGAGATAACGGAGGAGACAGGGCTTAAAAACATAAAAATACTGGAAAAACTGGGTGAAGAAAGGTATCATTTTACCCTTAAAGGGGAACGGATATCCAAGACCGTGCAGGTTTTCCTTGTTTTGGCCTCCGGCGCGGAAAGCTTGGCGGTTCCGGAGAAGGAATTACGGAGCGCTGAATGGTATCTGCCCGAGGAAGCGGTAAAGAAAGTCGGATACAAAAGCGCCCGTGCATTCGTTGAGAAGGGCATTAAAGTTTTCAGGGAAAAACATGAAAGACAATAAGAAAATTAAAACTATATTTTTTGATCTCGGGAACGTGATCGTGAAGCTTGATCCGATGGTCCTGGAGCGGGAGTATGCCGCGCGCGGCAGAGTGAAGGAAGGCGAGGTTATAGAATACTTCATGGATTCGGATGAGATAAATAGGTATGCGGAGGGGAAACTGACCTCGTCTCAGTTTTATAATAGAACGCGCAGACGGTTCAAAATGGACATCAAGTATAATGATTTTTACCGCCTCTGGAACGAAATATTTTTGCCGTATCCCGAAATGGAGGACATTATAAGGAACCTGAAAAAGGGATATCCGGACATAAAGCTTATTCTGGTTTCCAATACTAATGAATCGCATTTTGATTTTGTGAAGGATAAATATAACATCCTGGATTTACTGGACGCCCATGTTGCCTCGCATGAATTGGGAGCGCAAAAACCGCGTCCGAAAATATTTCAGGAAGCGCTGCGCATCGCCGGAAGCCTGCCGAAAGAAACATTTTACACCGATGACAGGGAGGATCTCATAGACGCCGCGAAGGTCATGGGCATCCGCGCCTTTCATTTTACCGGTCATACCGGCCTGCGGGAACATCTGGCGGAATTCGGCGTAAACGTCTGACGTTTGCTTCACGATCTTTCTATCATGGCAAAACAGGAAAAAAAGAAATTTGGGACCGTTACCATAGCCGGGCAGCCGAACGTGGGGAAGTCAACTCTTTTGAACGGGTTGCTTGGGGAGAAGATCGCGATCACGAGCAAAAAACCCGAGACCACGCGTGATAATATTCGTGGGATCTATACCGAAAAAAACTGCCAGATCGTCTTTCTTGATACGCCGGGCATGCATAAACCGCACGATCTTCTCGGGAAAGTCATGCTTACCCGTGTAAGTTCTTCGCTCATGGAATCGGATATTATTCTCTTTGTCACGGAAAAAAAGACCGCGCTGAACAAGGAAGACGAAAATATCCTGCACCGCCTGCCCTCTCCGAAAGGGAACAAGAAAGTCATCTTTGTCATAAACAAGGCCGATAAGGTAAGAAACAAAGAGATCCTTTTGCCGTTGATAAAAAAAGCTGCGGATCGTTATCCGTTTGACGAGATCATACCCATGTGCGCTTTTCGGCAAGCCGATCTGGACAAACTTCTGGGGATCGTAAAATCATACCTTTCCGACGAGCCGTTCCTTTACCCCGAGGATCAGCTCACGGACAAAACCGATACCTTTATGATACGGGAGATCATTCGTGAAAAAGTGCTGGAGATGACCCGCAGAGAAGTTCCGCACTCCGTCGCGGTGGTCATAGACGAGATGACCGAGGAAGAAGAGCGGAAAATGCTGAGCATCTACGCGACCGTTTTTGTGGAACGCACTTCACAAAAATCTATTCTTATCGGAAAAAACGGCGCCATGATGAAAAAGATAGGCACAGCGGCCCGTCCTGATATAGAAAAACTTCTGTCACGGCGTGTATATCTCAATCTGTGGGTAAAGGTGTCTGAAAAATGGAAGAAAAACCCCAATGCCCTCAGGGAAATGGGATACGTGGATTAACTTTCTTCTTTGACCTTTCGCCTTTCGCCTTTCGCCTTTCGCCTTTGACCTTCGCCGATGATAGAAGTATAATAATGACCGTGAATGTAATAATAATGCGAACGGTGGATAGAGATGGGTAAGAGAAATCTTTTTAAAAACGGAAGAAACAAGGATAAGATCAAAAAGATCCGGCAGCTTGAGGATTTTCTGGAAAAATCCCAATATGCGGATGTGCGCCGGATCCTTGAAACGATGGCTCCGGAAGACATCGCGGAAGTTCTGTCAAAATTTTCAGATACCAACACGCTGAGGATATTCAATTTTCTTGATCCCGCCCGCGCTGCCGTTGTTCTTGACGATACCGATTCACAGTCCCGGATGCAGATACTTCAAAAGACTGAAAGCCTTCGGCTGGCAAAGATCCTGAAAGAAATGCCTGTTGATGAAGTTGCCGACATCGTGGAGGAGATCCCTGAAGAAGGAC
>JBDRNI010000187.1:0-9819 GCA_043811335.1 Candidatus Omnitrophota bacterium
ATGCATTCATATGGGCATCCTCTGGAACCCATGACACCGCTGAAATTATATTTATCCGCATGTTCTTCAAACAAATGATAAGGAAAAGGAAGAACGGAATTCATGTGAGGTCCCGGAAGAGCAGGATTGTGTATCATGTCCCCATTGCTATTTCTGAACGAAAGACCCGGTATATCCGCATAACTATCCCCGCTTTTAAGAGCCCGGCATAAACTCTCCAAAGGTATTTCTCCCTCTTTTCTCACAACAAAATCAACATAACCCGTATTGAGAGAATCCTCCGGCAATACCGTGGGGTGTATGCCTCCCAATACGACGAAAGAATCCGGAAAGCGCTCTTTGATAAAACGAGCTATGGTGTGCCCCCGTGTGATACTCGCTGTCAGGCATGAAATTCCAAAAATATGAGGCCTTTCAACGGCTTCTTTGACCAGTTTTTCTGCATCCAAAGCAGTAAACATTCTGACCGCATCATCCCAAATGCGTACTTCATGCCCTTTTTCAGACAAATAAGCAGCAAGGGCACCAATCCCCATCGGAAGAGACAGGGGAACATAACGGGAAAACCGTCCAAGTTTTTCGATCCTGTTGGATCCGGCATTTATCAAGAACATCCTTCCTCCACAAAGTTAAAAAGTACGATTGATCTTACGCGAAAAAAACATTTTTACATTCTTCAGAAAAACACCGAAAGTCATCTTGTAACGCAAAACGGACGACTTGATCTTGTATCCATGCAAAAAGGAAGACACTATTTTCAGCGGTAGATCGGGCAGCGTAAGTAGCCGGCTTGTGTGCTTGAACAGTACCGGAAAATTAACCACAGTTGAGAAAATGACCCTTAATTTTTTTATTCTTTCTTCATCGTCTATTCTGACCGACGATGAATAATAGAAAGATCGAGCCACGACACGAGAATGATCTATTAATCCGGCTTCGCGCGCTATTCTTTCAATGCGCGTTTTAGGATACGGTTGGCAAAGATACGCTCCGGCAAGATCCGCCTTCATGTCAATATTGAGCTTGAGCGTTTCCATGTCTTTTTCAAAACTCCCGAAAGGTATCCCCACGATGTTTTGTGTGTATATTTTAATACCATGGTCATGTATCAGCTTCGCTTTCCTTATCATCGTCTCATTGGTCATTTTTCTGCCCAGCACTTTTTCACGCAATTCCGCGTTACCGGTCTCAACCCCCACAAAAAGTGTCCGGCATCCGGCCCTTGCGAGGTTCTTCACGTATTCTTCGGTGCACATGTCAAGACGCGCGTTCGTCAGGAATGGAAGTTTTACCTTTCGGGAATATTTATCGGCAAACTCGTTAAGCCATGCCAGACGCGCCGGAAATATATCGTCAAAGAAATGGATTATCCGCGCTCCGTAGGTATTTTTCAGCTCAAGGCATTCCTCCACTACATTGTCAACGCTTCTCAAACGCACGGCAGCGCTCTGGGAACCATAAAGTTCGTGGTATTGTTCGTTAAAACAGTAACTGCACTTGTGCGGACAGCCGCGGCCGGCCATGACGGAACGGACATCTGCCCGATAGAACTGATCGTATCCGGAGAAAAGCTCCCTCTCGGGAAAAGGCACCGTATCAAGATCAGATATAAGCGGGACAAGCGGATTTTTTTTAACGCCGCCGGATGCGTTTTTCATGACGAGGTTGTTCGCCTCTTCAACGGACTCGTTTCTCTCCAATCGCCCCAGAAATTCCGGGAAAGCCGTCTCGCACTCACCCATGAACGCATAATCTATTGCTTCATGCGCGGCGGCCTCCGGGAAAAACGTCATGTGCGGCCCGCCGAAGACGACCGGAATGTCATGCCGCGCTTTAACGCGCGTTATCATCTGTAACAGATACGGAAAACTCGGTGTGAGCGCGCTTACGGCCAGAAGGTCAGGGCGGATATTCTTTATTTTATCCTCAATATCCGTCAGATCATTAGAGGCGGCATACACACTGTGGCCATCGCGCTTGCAGGCTGCTGCCAGATACAACACCCCCAGCGGTTCTTCAAACCCCAGGTCTTCCATGTTCACTATAAATAAGATTTTCATCCGTGTTTTTCCATTAACCACTGCAAGGTGCCCGGCATGGTCTCGGCAAGCCCCTTTGGGGCGTATCCCAGTTCCCGGCCCGCCTTGGAGTGATCATAGTAAGAATAGTTACCTATCCCTTTCTCCACCGTTTTTACCGTTATAAAAGGTTCTTTCCTTATTACCTTTGCGGCTGTTTCACAAAGGAAGGCCGGCACGCGTAAAAGAGTTTTATTAAGTTTGAAAAGAGGCCCCTTCACCCCTAAAATGCCTCTTATCATGACGGTGACATCTCTTATCTCCGTGTTTTCACCGCTGAGAATGTAGCGCTCAAGGTTTCTGCCTCTGAGAAAAGCGGCAAGGTGGCCGCGCGCCACATCTTCCACGTCAACAAAGGACTGCCCTCCATCCACATAAATGAAATTGAATCCGGCGCATTTCAGGATAGACCTGTTGCTCGGCGTCGGTTTATAATCCTCTTTACCTATGACCGTTGAGGGATTGCAAATAACGGTGAAAATGTTGTATTCTTCGGCCAGTTTAAGCGCTATTTTTTCGGATTCAATCTTAGCGATGGCGTAAGAATTAGAATGCGTGGTTTTCCCGGCGAAATCCTCCTCGTTCATGATCCGGTTCTTGTCGCGCGATGAGCCGACCGCCGCCACTGAACTCGTATAGACAATTTTGTTAATGCCGCTCTTCTTTGCCGCTTCGTAAAGATTTTTGGTTCCCTCTACCGCGGTCTTTATGATAAGATCGCCTTCGGTTTCATTCGACAGCTTATAGACAGCTGCCGCATGGAAAACGGCGTCAACGCCTTTTGTCGCCTTGTGAAGGTCGTCTTTCCGCAAAACATTGCCCTGGAAGATCTCAACCGGCAGTTTCCGGAGATGCTCGCAAAAACTCGTGGGGCGCACGAACGCCCTGACCTTGTATCCGGAATTCACAAGCTCCCTGCATATGTGGTACCCGATGTGGCCGGACGCGCCGGTGACTAGGAGTCTAATAGCTCTCTCCTTTTGTGATTTGTGATCTGTGATCTGTGCCATCATCTACTTACCCTTTTGTCGTACCCTCCCTCTTTTGTCATCCCCGCGCTCTTTTGTCATCCCCGCGGACGCGGGGATCTATTCTGGATTCCCGTTTACACGGGAATGTCAAACCTTTTAACTTCTATCTTCTCACTTCTCTCTCTGCATTCTGCTCTATGCCTCGTTTCCGCGCGAGCGAATATACGGCTCCAGCGCAGTCGGGGCATGGTGATAAAACGGGGTTGTCTTCAGAATCCCACTTCATCCTGTGTCCCGCGGACGCAAGGAGCAGATACGGGTATACGACATGAAACGCGGCGGGACATAAAAAATCTTTACTGCGCAGATTAACAGTATACTTCTTGCCTTCTTCCAGAGAACATTTATCCGGACCGGCTTTCAGAACTTCTATCTCCAGATCGTAATCCAGAAGATCAACCGGTAAGGACACGGCTTCACACGCTTTTTTTAGAACGCTCCGAAAAGTCCTTACGCCGGGGGTTTTTGTCCTGAACGTTTTCCTCAAAACCAACATTATTTTTTCTTCCGTTCCGGGATGAAAAAGTCCCAGTTTTTCGGATGTTTCCGCAGAGCGGCTTTTCCCATACATCATGGCAAGCACCTGCGGATAGATCCTGGCAAAAACATGAGGACAAAAACCTCCGGGAAGGAGCCTCAGATCTTTTTTCTCGTCCTTTTTTTCATGATACCGGCACGGTGAAATGATCTCAGACACCCTGATGCCGGGCAGTTCGGACGGCGCGCAAAGATCCCGCCTTCCCCACGGTATTTTTTTCGTTAGAGAACGCGCCAGTGTTTCCGGAAAGAGAACGTTCAGGTTCAGGGCTTTTTTTTCTGCGCTCCGGGCATCAAGAATAAACTCTTCTTCATTTCTATGATTGCTCAGACACGCGTCGTGTGATCTCAGAATTCGTATCTTTATTTTTCCGTCCGTCCACGGTCCCACACCCGCAACGACCATCGCGCGCGGACGCGGACAGCGCACGAGAACTTCATTCGGAAAAAGACGGTTGACCCGGCTTTTCCCGAAATCCATGCCGCCTGAAGCTTTCCTGTATAGCGGGTTTTTGTGACGCTTCACCCATCCGAACCATCCGCCGCGGGCCAGCGTGTAAATATATGGAGTCAGATTATAAAATAAAAAGGGGCAAAGCCCTTCCGGCGCGAGGGCGTTCGCCGCCTCATACGCGGGATCCTCTTTTAATTCTGTCAGATAATTTCGCATTCTTACTTTCTCAAAAAATTTGACACGACCACTCCGAGCGCCTGCAAGTCATGTGAAAAAAAATAACTTTTAAGGTCCTGCACGCTCTGGCGGCACAAAAAACAATCGTTTTGCGACAGATGTTCCCATGCCCCTTTTATGCCGCCGTCATCGTAAATGCTCCTGCCGAATTTTCCGAATAAACGCGCGCATGGATATAACATGCCGTCAGAATCAAGGAACATGTACCCTCCGCTCAGATTGCATTTAAGGCGTTCATATCCGTCGGGGGGCGTTTCGTCCCGTGTAAATATCTTGTCCAGGTCCGGGCCTGTCGGATATCCAATGATCTTGTCTAAAAGCGCGAATGACTTATCCACGGGACGGCCCTCGGCCTTATACCGTCTTACTTTTTTCCAGAATGCCCTGAGTTCGTCCTGCGTCATCGCGCAAGCGGCATCCTCAGACCTCACCACCGCCTGTTCCGCCAGACCAAGACTCGTGCCGTATTTCTCTGCCAGATCCAGAAGGTATTCCAAACTGCCGGCGTTGTTCCGCGTGAAAACCGCCCTTAACTGAATAGGAATTTTATTAGCCACGCATAATTCTATGCTCTCTACAACTTTTTTATACGAACCCTTCCCGCGGTTTTTATCGTGTTCGGCCTCACAGCCGTCAATACTATGACAGACAAGGCTCAATTTTTTCAGGGCATCAAGATTGCGCGCGGTGAAATAACCGTTGGTCCCGGTTTCCAGAATGATTCCTTTTTCTGCAATATAGTCCACGATCTCGCCGAAATCCGCGCGCATGAGAGGTTCGCCGCCGAGAATCGTGATGTAACGCGTCCCGAGCCGGTAAAGTTCGTCCGCTATTCTGAATATCTCCTCTTTAGAAAATTCCTGTTCCTTCTGCCGGCGAGGTGAATCCGGAAAACAGTACACGCAGCGCAAATTGCATCGCTGGGTGATAAAAAGCCCTGCATAGAGCGGAGTCCTTCTCCGCGTTATCCACGATTGGACGTATTTGCCGGCCGCTTTCGCCAGGGGAAGATATTTTTTAGAGAAGACCCGCATCTTTCAGACTTCGCCTCAGAGGACCTTTATAATTCAGAAAAAAACCCCACCTCAAAACAATAAGACCTGCCCGATAAAGCAGGGACGAACTTATAACAAAGCGTCCCCCGTGTTCAGTGATCTGCCGCATGGAGACAAGCCGTTCCAGACGGGCATCCAGCATGTTCCTGATCCCGTATCTCTTGTCCAGTTCATCGCGCGCAATACGGCCGCCTGCCCGATCCAACTCATGAAGTATCCGTATCCTGCGGGCGGTATCGCCCATGTTAAATACGTGGCAATAACTGTATGCCATGGCGTTATACACCAGAAAAACATATACAAGGATAACCGCGGAAGAATATCCTGCCGGCGCGCCTTTTGCCGTCAGCGCCATCGCCGCCAGAAGCACGGGGATATTTCCGAAAAGAGCGCATTTCATCGCCCTGATCAGCGGTGAATCCCCTTCTTTCTTCTTAGAAATAATCCTTTCAACAGCGACATGAGTGAAAAACAAAAAAACCTGAGAAAGGGCCAGAAGCAGAATTATTTTATACACGATATTCATATCATCCCCTTCCCGGCGGCAAGCCGAACACCTTTCGCATGAAGCGAAAAATTCCCAGCAGATTTTTACCTTTTCGTGTCGGCATCAGTTGTCCGTTTTTTTTAGAAATCAAATCTTCATCAATAAGATCCCGGATCTCCAGCCCGAATAATCCTTTTTCTCTGCAATAAGTGTATATCTCATCTTTTGAGGCGCCTTGCGGCATCGCGGCTTTTATCAGCATGAGAACAACAAAAGTGGGGCATCCCGCCTGGGCCGCGGGATAAGTAAAAATATATACCATCGACAGCGCGTAGCATAAGAAAAATGCCGCTAAAAGTTCTCCCCCTGCGAGCGGCGGAATGCTTTTTGCCAAAAGGCCTGAAGACCCGTAAAGACCGCCGACAATACGGAATAAAGCATGAAACAGCAGAGGAACGAAGAAAAAAAGTACGAAAAGAGTCGTTATCTGTCTTTTAGGATGGCGTATTCGCCAAAGGATCACATGCGCCGCTAACCCCGCCGCAAATAACAAAAACCCGTAGTATAATACTGACCATTGCATGTATTTTATTCCTTTGTAGGGGCGGGCCTTGTGCCCGCCCAAAACGGTGGAAAACAGGGCACCCACAAGGGGTGCCTCTACGAATTCTATTTGCCGAAATAAATATCCTTAACCAACCGTAAATAACCTTTTATCGTTCCGGAGAGAGAACGCAGCGTTAACGCCTTGGATCTGCCCGTGCGCCTCGTTCTCAGTTTATACGGCACCTCCGTGAATGAACATCCCCGCTTGAAGAGGCGCACCAGAAGGGCTGTCTGAAAAAAGAAACCGCTTTCTTTGCCGCGCATGTTCTCCAGAAGAGCTTTTTTATAGATTACCGTTCCGTTAGTGTATTTGAACGGAACTTGGAAGGTAATATTCACGATCGTGCGGTAAAAAAAAGATAAAAAAATACGCAAAGCAGGACGCGCTTCTTTATTTGTCACGAACGGGATAACAATATCCGCGCTATCAAGAAGATGCACGTATTTTAGGATCTCTTCCGGGCTATTTTCATTGTCTCCCGGCATCATGCAGACAGCGTCACCGCGAGCGTTCTCCGCGCCGTCCCAGAAAGAAGCCCCTATCCCCCGGCAGACCGGATGGGTCAGCACCCTGACCTTGTCCGGGAATTCTTTTGCCTTCCGGTCGGCAAGCAGGGCCGTTGAATCCGAACTTCCGTCGTTAACCACCACCACCTCGCCGTTGATCCCTGCCTTATTGTATGCGGAAAGAACGTCATCGATCGCCGAAGAGATATTGTCCTCTTCATTTAGAGCGGGCATTATCACGCTTATGAACCGGGTATTGATGTTTGCTCCTTCTCGTCTGTCATTCCCGCGCAAGCGGGAATCCATTCTGGATCCCCATTTTCATGGGGATGACAATCGGTTCGGGCGGACACATGGGTCCGCCCCTACGCTCGAGGTCTGCCGCACTCCGTGCACTCTTTGCCGAGTACGGGATTATCCGCTCCGCAATGGGCGCATACCCAGAATCCCTCGGGTGGATTTCTGAGTCGGCGCTGTTTTACGATATACGGCCAGAGCCAGCGGCGAACTGCCGCGTAAACGCCGAGCATGAACACGGTGAGAAGCCCAAGGCGAAAAAACTTTGGAAAACGAAAAGGCGGCACGACTTTTTCCAGACGAATACCCTGCCGGGCCAGACGTTCTCTCACGCGTTCCTGCGCATCGCCGTACTCGTCAACACCGGAAGATGAGATCCCCCATATTATGGGCCCGGAAATGCGATACTCTCCGGCATGAAAATTCCTGAGTTTATTGAGATAACCCTTGTAGTACCTCGCCGCGGTATCGTGATCCCCGCGCCTCTCATAAACAAGCGCAAGAAGAAAATCCGTTCCGAAATACTCGGGCCATATTTCTTGCGCCTGAAAGAAACGTTTACCCGCCTTTTTCATGTCGCCGGCCGAAAACTCGTTCATCCCTGCGGAAAAAACGATCATGAACTTTTTTATGTTCAGCCGCACATTCCCGGCCGCCGGTATCCTGTCTGTGACCGCCCGGTCAAGCGCAAATCTTTTACATGAGAAAAAAGGGTCTTCGGCATCTCCACGCGCGGCAAGCACGGCGCCGGACGAGAGAAACATCATGACGACCAGAGACATAACAAGTGTAGCGCAAAAAGATCGCCGCATCAGGATCTTTTCACCTCCCCCGACCGGATGAGTTCTTCCGCGAAAAGAAAATCTGTTTTATCCGTAAGTTTTATGTTGAGCGGGTCCCCTTCCACGATCCTGACGTTTTGCCCCATCGCAAGAACAAGACCGCAATCGTCAGTGGCGTTCGTCATGCCGTTTTTCAGCGCCTCTTCATGCGCTCTGAGTATCGTTCCGTAACGAAATCCCTGCGGGGTCTGCATCCTCCCGGTTTTTTTACGATCCGGAATGTCATCTATAAAATCCCCTTTTTTCACGATTATCGTATCGGCCGTTTTAACCACTGCTCCCGCCGCGCCGTTTTTTTCGGCCGCAGCCAGCACATTCTCCACGGTCTTAGCGTCAACAAAGGGCCTTGCGGCGTCATGTATGATAACGATCTCCGTCTCCGGGGGGCAACTCTTCACGCCGTTATACGATGATTCCTGCCGCGTCCGGCCTCCGGGAACTATCCTGCATGTTTTTCCCGGACAACAATCGCCCATGAGTTTTTCCGTATCTTTTACGCGGCCTTTTTCGCAAACGATTACTATGTCGGTGATAAGAATATTTTTCGCGAACGGCTCAACAGCATGCATGAGTACAGGTTTACCGGCCAGCTCCATGAACTGCTTGGGCTTGTCCGCGCGCATCCGGATGCCGCTGCCGGCGGCAAGTATTATCGCAACCACTCTTTTTTTCATGTTATCTACAGTCCGTAACGAACAAGAAATTTTCCTTTTGAAATCAGTTTTTTTCCGTCCACATAAACATCCGGTTTCAGCGCCACACCGTCAAGATGCACGGGAACGTCGTTGTTTCCGCCGAAAGAAAGATTATTCCCAACGGCCATGTGCACGGTTCCGTTGACTTTTTCATCCTCAAGTATATTCCCCGTTATCCGCGCCTTGGTGTTAAGTCCTATCCCGAGTTCCGCCACTCGGTAGGCCGCCGAGCCGACACTATCCAGCCGCTGTATCAATTCGTCGGCTCGTCTGCCCGTGATCTCGTGCACCACTCCGGCCGCGATCTTGAACACAAGGGGTTCGGAAAGAATGCCCATATCCGCTAACGAAGCGTCAACAACATAGACGCCGCTGCACGATGTCGGAGCAAACGCTATCTCGCCTTCCGGAAGGTTCCCGAAAGATCTCGGATGATCGTAAAGCCCGCCTTCCCTGCCGAAGAACCCGTCCTGTCCGACCATGAACGTGATATCCGTTCCCGTTTTTGACGTTACACGCACTTCGCACGTCTCTTTCAGGATCTCATAAAGCCGTTCGGACCGGCGCCGCAGGGATTTATAACTGACGTCAAGACATCTGTTCGCAATGTCTTCCGTGATCCCCGGCATCGTTGCTATTCTTGCGCCTCTGGAGGTTGCCTCTCTTCTGGCACGCGTGTGCGTGAGAGATTTATTCGTGACCAGAAGCTGCACATCATACTGCAGCATCTCATGAGCAACGTTTATCGCCGGCTCCGCGGCGTGTTCCCCCGTGGGTTCCATCACGATAAGTTTCGTCCTGGCGCAATTATGACGCGCATATTCATAAAACGCCCGTCCAATAGGTTCCTTCAGCGTGTCTGTAACAATGAGACAGGACTCCTCCGGACGTAACTTCAAGGAACTCTTAAACACCGCCTCTATCGCTTTGGTTTTTATTGTCATAGTCCTCGTTTCGGGCGGGCACAAGGACCGCCCCTACGAATATTATTAG